>JAZFZX010000063.1:0-2653 GCA_036444135.1 Kiloniellales bacterium
TCCAGCAGCACCGGCACGGCCAGGGGCGAAACCCTGGGCAGGTCGCGGTGTACGATGCGGCCCTGCACGCGCTTCAGCATGTCGGCCAGGCGCCGGATGTCGGTCAGCCCGCCCGCCGCGTCGGCCCGGGTAGCGCGCAGCAGCACGTGGTTGGGCTCGTGCTTGCGCAGCACGTCGTAGATCAGGTCGGCGTTGAAGGTGACCTGCCGGCCCATGCGCGCGCGGCCGGGCCGCCGGCGCTCGATCAGCCCGGCGATCACGGCGACGTTGCGGAACGTGCGGCGCAGCATGGACGATTCCGCCATCCAGGCTTCCAGGTCGTCGCCCAGCATGTCCTGGTCGAACAGCGCGTCCACGTCGCCGGCCGCCTTCAGGCTCCAGACCGCGAGCACGTAGTCCGTGGCGACGAAGCCCAAGGGCCCGAGCCCGGCCCGCTCCATGCGCCGGGTCAGCAGCATGCCGAGGGTCTGATGGGCGTTGCGGCCCTCGAAGCAATAGGCGACCAGGAACTGCTTGTGGCCGCGCGGGAAGGTCTCGACCAGCAGGCCGTCGGCGGGCGGCAGGACCGAACGCCAGCGTTGGATGCGCAGCCATTCGGAGACCGCGCCGGGCAGGTCGCGCCAGGCGGACGGCTGCTCCAGCAAGCCACGTACGCGGTCGGCCAGGTGTGTGGTCAACGGCAGGCGCCCGCCCATGTAGGCTGGAACCTTGGGGTCGCCGTCGCTGGCCGGGCTCGCCTCGGCATAAGTTTCGCGCAGCCCTTCGAAGCGCAGAAGCTGGCCGGCGAAGATGAAGCTGTCGCCGGGCACCAGGCCTTGCACGAAGTGCTCCTCCACCTCGCCAAGGACGCGGCCGCGCTTGAGCCTTACTTGGATGGTCGGTGTCTCGACGATGGTGCCGACGTTCATGCGGTAGCGCCGGGCGTGCACCTGCGAGGCGACCCGATAATGACCGTGATCGTCACGCGCCAGGCGGCGGAAGCGGTCGTAGGTGCCCAGTGCGTAGCCGCCGGTGGCGACGAAATCGAGCAGGTCGTCGAAGTCGTGCCGGGTGAGGGCGGCGTAGGCCGCGGCGGTCTTGATCTCGCGGAACAGCGCTTCGGCCTCGAATGGCCCGGCGCAGGCCGTCCCCAGGATGTGCTGGGCCAGCACGTCCAGTGCACCCGGCTGCGGCGGCGGGCCGTCGAGGGTGCCCGCGCGCACCGCCGCCACCGCCGCGCGGCATTCCAGCACCTCGAAACGGTTGGCCGGCACCAGGAGCGCGCGGCTCGGCCGGTCGAGCCGGTGGTTGGAGCGGCCGATACGCTGCACCAGCCGCGAGGCGCCCTTGGGCGCGCCCACCTGGACCACTAGGTCGACGGCGCCCCAGTCGATGCCCAGGTCGAGGGACGAGGTCGCGACCACCGCGCGCAAGTCGCCGCGCGCCATCGCCGCCTCCACCTTGCGGCGCTGTTCGGCCGATAGGCTGCCGTGATGCAGCGCGATCGAAAGGCCGTCCTCGTTCAGGCGCCACAGTTCCTGGAACACGATCTCGGCCTGGGCGCGGGTATTGACGAACACGATAGCGCTGGCGACCGCCCGGATGTGCGCGTAGACCTCCTCCAGGGCGTGCACCGCCATGTGGCCGGACCACGGCAGATAGGACCTGGTGGCCAGGATCTCGATCTCGGGGTCCGGGCCGGGCCCGCAGCGGATCAGGCGGGACGGCGGCGCGTCGTCGGCGCCGGCCGGCGCCAGCCACGCGGCCAGGGCGTCGGGATCGGGTACCGTCGCCGACAAACCCACAGAGCGGCAGCCGGGCGCAATGGCGCGCAGCCGCGCCAGGCCGAGAGTGAGCAGGTCGCCGCGCTTGTTGTCGGCCAACGCGTGCAGCTCGTCCACCACCACGCATTCGAGGCCGGCGAAGACCTTGGCGGCGTCGTAATAGGACAACAGCAGCGCCAGGGATTCCGGCGTGGTCAGCAGGACATGGGGCGGCCGGCGGCGTTGGCGTTGGCGCTTGCCGTGCGGCGTATCGCCGGTGCGCGTCTCGCATCGGATGTCCAGGCCCATCTCCTCGATCGGGCCCGTGAGGTTGCGGTGGATATCGACCGCCAGCGCCTTGAGCGGCGAGACGTAGAGGGTGTGCAGGCCGCCCCGCGGCCGTTCGGTCAAGTCGATGAGGCTGGGCAGGAATCCGGCCAGCGTCTTGCCGCCGCCGGTCGGCGCGATCAGCAGGACGGACTCACCGGCGCGTGCGACGGCCAGCATTTCGAGCTGGTGCGGATGGGGCTGCCAGCCGCGGGCCGCGAACCAGGCGGCGAATGGCTCCGGCAAAGACTCACAGTCTGACGTGGCCGATGGTGCTGCGCTCACGGCGGACACGGCTGTGCGCCCTCAACCAGCAGCCGAGGCCGCGTCTGCCCGCGCGATCTGCACGGCGATCCCGGCGCCGCGGCAATAGAACGCGGGGGCGTCGTCACAGCCATAGACGATGACTGAAACGGAATATGTTTCAAATACTTCTAACGTTTTCTCGAGATTCTGGATCAATTTCACGCCCGCCGAAACCAGGGCCACCGGGCTGCTGGCGAGCGCCGCCAGATCGGCGGAGATGTCGAGGCTGATTTGGCCGCCCCGGTGCACGCCGCCGATGCCGCCGGTGGCAAAGGCCC
>JAZFZX010000064.1:0-3966 GCA_036444135.1 Kiloniellales bacterium
GAATTAGTTGCGGAAGATCAGAAACGGCCACGGAGTTGTTAGAAACGTGCGCAGCTACGATGTTCGTCGAAAGAGACAATAGCTCGCTCGTCTTGACCCGTTCCGTCATTGCTCTTGTTTACCCCCATTTTCATAGGCCAACATGCCAATAGTCTTAATAACATTATCGTTTATTGAGAAAAAGAAAAAAATAAAACACGCAATCCTTCCGAGGTGACTCTGACACTATTAACTCTCGTCCAGAACGATGAAGAATCGATACAAACAAGTGCCCGTGGGAAGTCCTGAGCACAGGATTTCGACAGGGCTCAGTACATTATCAACCACAAATCGCGGGTTTTTCTGCTGAACATAAGTCCGCCGGGACTTCGTTTACGTGAGCGGGCGGCACAGCACCATCGCCGCCACGGCGGCGCCGGCATTGCGGGCATAACAACCGGGCCGCCGGCTGCCGCTCCCGCTCGGCCAGGTAGCCGAAGGCTCCGGGCATGGCCATGATTTCCGCCACGGCGCGCGTGCTCCAGGGTTCGTGTTCGAAGCTTTCGCCGTGCAGCACGGCGATGATCTCCGCGTCCAGGACACCCACGAGCTGCGAGCCCGCTTCTGGGCCCACTTCACCCACGGATTTCACCTCTTTCATCCGCGCCGGTCTTTGCCGGTTGCGTGACATCGGGAGGCCGTAGATAGAGCGGCCGGGGCGCGGGCGCGTCCGCCGGCGGCGGCGCCTGCGAGGCAGCGAGTTCCGCCACCCGGGCCGCATCGGTCAACCCGGGGCCCTCGGATACGACGAACCTGCGCCCGGCCGCCTCCAGCGCGGCCAGGGCCTGCGGCACGCCGTCGCCCGCCAAGACGAGCGGTCCGTCGGGGAGAAAGCCGTCCAGACGCTCTGTGGTCACCGAAGCGGGCTCCGTTTGCGGCCGAAGTTCGCCGTCGAAGGCCTGGACATACAGGTCGTCCCGCTTGGCATCGATCAGGACGGCGAGCCAGTGCCCCGCGCGCGTCTCGTCGCGCACCGCCGCGGCCGCCAAGGCCAGGAAGTTGCTGATGCCGATCAACGGCCGTTCACAGGCCAGCGCAAAGCCGCGGGCCGTCGCAAGGCCGATGCGCACGCCCGTGAAGCCGCCCGGACCGAGGGTCACCGCGATCGCGTCCAGATCGGCGTAACGCGCCCGCGCCTCGCCCATGACCTGTTGGACCATCGGCACCAAGCGCTCCGATTGGCCCCGCTGCATCGGTTCCAGGCAACGGGCAACCACCGCGCCGTCGCGCCAGAGCGCCGCCGAGCAGGCCGCGCCGGCGGCGTCCATCGCTAGAATCGTGGAGTTTTTCACCGCTCCCGAGCCCTTCGGCCTCGCCGCCTCGCGCCGCCCGCACGAGGGATCAAATGGTCCGGTCCGCGCCGCGCAGGAGCGATTTCAGCGATCGGCGGTCCTGGCCGCGATTTGAACGCCTAGTTGTGGAGCCAGCCGGGCGTCGTCCAGGGCGGCCAGCCGGTTGCCACGGATGAGGCGCCGGATGTGCACGATGTAGGCATCGCCGGTCTCGGCATAGCGCGACAGGAAGGCGGCCAGATGCATCCCGCTGAGCGGTCGCCGCGCCGCGCGCAGCCGGGCGCGTTCGGCCCGCAGGTCCGCATAGGCCGGATGAGTGTTCAGGTTGAACAGATAGGCCCGTGCGCTGTCCAGCAAGTTGACGAAACTGCGCACGCGGAAGGTCTTGCCGTCAGCACGGCGCACTGGAACCAGCCCCGCGATCCGTGCCGACCAGGTGCGCTGGCCGTAAAGCGCGCGGCCCTCCTGCGCGAGGCGCGACGTGCCCCAGCCGCTTTCCTCGATCGACTGCGCCAGGGCCAAGCTGGCGGGAACCGTGTCGACGTGGCGCAGCAGGTTCTCGAAATCGTTCTGTGCCACCTCGTAGTGCGCGGCCATTACCGCGAGCCAGCGCCGCTCCGGCGGATCGAGCGCCACGCCCCGCACCCGCTTGGCCTGGATCTCGAGGATCCTCATGCGATCCTGGCGCACCTCCTCGCTCGCCATCAGAACCAGCGGCAGGGCCGTGCGGAGGAAGATGCTCTTGCGGCGGTCAATGTCGGCAATCCTGCCCAGATCGCCCGGCAGCACGGTCACGCGAAGCCGCGGCACCGTGCCGGCGCGGCCGCGAATCTCATCCAGGTCGAAGGCCAGATCCTCGAACGTTTGCTGCAATTGTTCGGCGCTCGACGGGACGACGATGCGCCCACCCGGCGCGAGTAGCGGCAAGGCCGCCCGGGTCACCGGCAGCGCGGCCGCCGATGGTAGCGCCGGCGCGGTGGCCGGGTCCGCGGGCCGCGGAAGCGTCACGCCGAAGGTAACCGCGACGAGTGCTACGTGGGCAAGGATCGCCGCCGCCACGACGGCGTGAAACAGCCCATATTTGCGGTCCTGTGCCCGATTGGCAACGCCAGCCATGCCCTTCCCCTCGTTCCCCCGCGAGGACCTGCCGGCCCCGGCCGCCCTCCGACTGCGTTGCATGGCCCCCCGGCCGCAATCGGTCGCCGGTTCGTCCTGCGCGCTATACGACGGCGCGGACCTCCACCACTTCGGGAATGTAATGGCGGAGCATGTTCTCGATTCCCATCTTCAAGGTCACGGTCGAGCTGGGGCAGCCCGAACAGGCGCCCTGCATGTGCAGATAGACCACGCCGTGGTCAAAGCTGCGGAAGATGATGTCGCCGCCGTCCTGCGCCACCGCCGGCCGCACGCGGGTATCGAGCAGTTCCTTGATCTGCGCCACGATCTCGGCGTCCTCCTCGGAGACCCCTTCCTCGGGCTGGTCGCTCTCGGCAGGCTCCAGGATGACCGGGCGCCCGGCCGTGAAGTGCTCCATGATCACGCCCAGAATGGCGGGCTTGAGCAGATACCACTCGCGGTCATTGTCCTTGGTGACGGTGATGAAGTCGGAGCCGAGGAAGACCCCGGTCACGCCCTCGATCCTGAACAGCCGCTCGGCCAGCGGCGAGGCCGCGGCCTCGGACGCGTCAGGAAAATTCGCCGTGCCGTCCCCGATGACGTCGCGCCCCGGTAGGAACTTTAGGGTCGCTGGGTTCGGCGTTTGCTCGGTTTGTATGAACATCCAAATTCACTCCCGCCGACATCTGGCTGTGTTGGGTCATGTGGTTCAGCCTGCCCGAAAGGTCAAGGCCGGCCCTCGACGGCCCCGAGGGCCGCCGTCTTATGTGATCTTGTCGACCTCCTCGTCGCTCAGGTGGCCGGGAACGATGGTCACCGGCACCCGAAGCTTTCCAACGAACTTGCCGGTCAGCGCGGAAACCAGCGGGCCCGGCCCGCGTTGTTCCGTGTTCGCGCCGAGCACGAGGATCGAGATGCTCGGTTCCTCGTCGATCAAACCCATCAACTCGCTGCGCCGCGAGCCCTCCCGCAGGTAGAGGACAGGCATTGTGCCGGTCTGCTCCATGACCTGGGCGGCCCAGCGCTGCAGGATCTGCTCGCCTTCGCTACGGGCCTCCTCGCGCATCAGGTCTCCGACCGACATCCAATGCTGAAACTCCGAGCTCTCGATGACGTAGAGCAAGGCAACCCGGCCATGGGTGTTGTGCGCCCGGTTGCAGGCATAGCGGAGCGCCACCTGCATCTCTTCGGTATCGTCGACCACCACCAGGAAGACCCGGTCGTCTCTTCTTTGGATGGTCTCGCCGTTTTCGCTCATGGAGCCTCAGGCCTTGCGGAACGCGACATGTGCCAGCCATCCTGCCATCAGTGCGACAAGAATCGCAATCAAGCCATAGTAGGCCGCGAAATTGTGGGCAAAATCGAAGATCTCGGCCTCCATTCCGATCTTGCCCACGATCAATGGCGTCGTCTGGGCGCTGACCATGCGGCCGTCGACCACCAGATAGACCTCGATCTGGTAGGTGCCGGTCGGCACGTTTGCCGGAAACTCGACCAAGGTGCGGAACAGGCGCTCGCC
>JAZFZX010000065.1:0-3309 GCA_036444135.1 Kiloniellales bacterium
CCGAGGATCTGGTCGAGCACCTGGAGGGCATAGGCATGCTCGCTCTGGCCGGCATTATAGCTCGGCGCCAGGTATCTGATGGTGATCGATGGCTGGCGCACCCGCGGGTTCTCCAGAACGACCCGGCGCGCCGCCAACTGCGGCGGCTCTTGCGGGCGCTGGCGCAGCGGAATCTCGCGGGCGGGAATCGGGCCGTAGTAGGTCTCCGCCAGCCGCCGGACCTCGTCGGTGCTGACGTCGCCGGCCACGATCAACACGGCATTGTTCGGGGCATACCAGCGGCGGTAAAAGGTAACGGCGTCGTCCTTCGTCAGCGCGTGAATTTCGTCCTCCCAGCCGATCACCGGCAGGCGGTAGGGATGGTTCAGGAAAAGCGCCGCGCGCAGCGCCTCGCTCAATTGCGAGGAGGGTTCCCGGTCGACGCCGCTGCGGCGTTCCTCGAGCACCACTTCGCGCTCCGGCAACACCAGCTCGTCGGTCAGCTTGAGATTGGTCATGCGGTCGGCTTCGTGCTTCATGACGATCTCGAGCCGGTCGCTGGCCACCGTCTGGTAGTAACCGGTGTAATCGTAGCTGGTGAAGGCGTTCTCGCGCCCGCCGTTGCGGGCAATGATCTGAGAGAACTCCCCCGGGCCCAAAGCCTCGGTGCCCTTGAACATCAGATGTTCGAGAAAATGCGCGATGCCCGAGCGTCCGGCGGGCTCGTCGGCCGCGCCCACCTTGTACCAGAGCATGTGGGTCACGATGGGCGCCCGGCGGTTGGTGATCACCACCACCTGCAACCCGTTGTCGAGCGTGAAGGTTTCGGGTTCGAATATTTTGGCCTGGGCGGCCGTCGGTCCGGCAGCGGCCCAGGTGAGCAGGACAACAACGAGGACGAACGTCAGCCGTCTACGCCAAATTGCACCTTTCATGAGTCGATCGCGCTCATCCGCCGCTTTGACGAACCCCGAGGCAGGGCTGCCCGGAACCGGACGGCCCAGTGGTCAGACCTCTATATGGCGCTTGCCTGGATCATCGCAAGCCGCCCGTGTCCAGTTCTAACGGTTTATGGAGCCGCAGCACCGGCCGGTGCTAGAAGATGCCCTCCAGGAGCGCTTTCTTCTTGCGCTCGATGGTCGGCGTCTTGCCTTCGGTCGCCGGGCGCCCAAGGGCCGAGTTCTCGCGCAGGCGCTTGGCTTCCGCCTCGGCGTCGATCACCAAGCCCGGGGCGGCGTCGTCGCGCCAGAAAACCAGGACGTCGTAAAGATTCCCGTCCTCTTCATTGAGCTGCTGCCTCTCGTCATCGACGACCTGCAGGATTTGCGGATTGGCCTGATCGGCACCGGCAGCACGCAACAAGGCCCGTTCGCCCAACGTCCGTCCGTCATTCGGGATCACCTCGTCGAGCGGCGGCGTGCTGTCGTCGGTCGCCCGGAAGACCGCGGTCCGTGCCTGCTGGGTGGCCGTGCCTTCCTGGGGCCGAACCCTGCCGGGCTCCGGCGGCCGCAAAGTGTAATCGGGCGGTATCGCCAAAGGCGCCCGGGTCACCACGCGGAATTCGTCGGGGGGCTCCGAGGTCAGGCTGAATTGCTCTTGAACGCCCGAGCAGGCGGCGGCCGTCAGAACCACACCGGCAAGGCTCACAGCCCGGATGAGATAGCTGCGTTTCATCACGCCGTTCCCTTCAGAAGCCCATTATTTACTCTTCTGCTCGTCGAAGAACAACCCATGGACGATAAGCACGGCGACTCCCACGGTGATCGCGCTGTCGGCCACGTTGAAGGCCGGCCAATGCCAGGATCCGGCGTAGACATCGATAAAGTCCATGACCGCGCCGAAACGCAGGCGGTCGATTACGTTGCCCAGCGCGCCGCCGCCGATCAATCCGACCATCAATGCTGGCATCCGCCCGCCGCGCCGCCGCAGCCACATGGCCAGGCCAACCACGATCCCAATCGCAAGGGCGCTCAGAAGCCACGCCTTCCAGGCCGCCTCACCGCCCAGCAGGCCGAAACTGATCCCGGGGTTCTTGACCAGCACCAGGTTCAGAAAGCCGGTGACCTCGATCACCCGCGGCGGCTGCATCACCACCTCGAGGATCAGCCACTTGGTCAACTGATCGAGGACCAGCACCAGCACGGCCACGGCCGCGGCCAGCCTCAGCGCCGTGCCATCGACGGCCTCGGCCACGCTACTGGGCCGCGACACCGAGAGACTCGACCGCATCCGCACACCGCTTGCAAACGCCCGGCACGGACGGCACCGTTCCGACCTCGGGGAGCACCCGCCAGCAGCGCTCGCACTTCTCGCCCCCGGCAACACCGGCGACAACGCCCACGCCCGCGACGTCGTCGAGCATGAAGGCGCCCGACGGCGGCGGTTCCGCCACGGTCGTCGCGGCCGAGGTGATCGTGATTTCGGCCAGATCCACGCCGTCGATTGCGCTCAGCAGGTCGGGCCGGCCGACGTAGATCCGGGGGTGAGCCTGGAGGCTCGATCCGATCCGCTTTTCCGCCCGCTCCAATTCCAGAGCGCCGGTCACCACGCGGCGCACCTCGCGCACCCGGGACCACTTGTCCGCCAGGGCCTCGTCGCGCCACGAGTCCGGGATCGACGGGAAAGGGCGAAGGTGGA
Source organism: Kiloniellales bacterium (assembly GCA_036444135.1). GTDB lineage: Bacteria > Pseudomonadota > Alphaproteobacteria > Kiloniellales > JAKSDN01 > JAZFZX01. Next base: position 2,617 of record JAZFZX010000065.1, read on the forward strand.
CGCTGGCCTCGCGCTCGGCACCCTCGGTACCGTAGCGGGCCCACCAGGCCTCTTCGGCCGTGAAGCACAGCATGGGCGCCAGCCACGCGGTCAGCGCGTCGAACAGAATGTCGAGCACGGTGCGGCTGGCGCGGCGGCGCGGCGAATCCGGGCGGTCGCAGTAAAGGGTGTCCTTGCGGACATCGAAATATAGCGCCGACAGATCGACGGCACAAAAGCCAAGCAGTTGCTGATAGCTGATGTGAAAGTTGAAGTCCGCGCAGCCGCGCCGCACCACCTCGTCCAGCTCGCTCAAGCGGTGCAAAATCCAGCGCTCGAGCTCCGGCATCTCGGATTCAGGCACGCGCTCGGCGGCCTCGAAGCCGTGTAGATTACCGAGCAAAAAGCGCAAGGTGTTGCGCAGCCTCCGGTAGGCGTCGATCTGGTAACGCAGGATCTCCGGCCCGACGCGGATGTCCTCGGTGTAGTCCGAGGCCACCACCCAAAGCCGCAGGATATCGGCACCGTGCTGGGCAATAATGTCCTGGGGCGAGATCACGTTTCCCAGCGACTTCGACATCTTGCGTCCCTGCTCGTCAAGCACGAAGCCGTGGGTCAGAACCGCCTCGTAGGGGGCCCGGCCGCGCGTCCCCGCAGCCTCCAGAAGCGAAGTGTGGAACCAGCCGCGGTGCTGGTCGGAACCTTCGAGGTAGA
>JAZFZX010000066.1:0-3961 GCA_036444135.1 Kiloniellales bacterium
ACCAACGTCAGCTCGTACCGCGCGCTGCCCAAGATCCTGCTCGACCAGATCTCTCACTTCTTCACGCACTACAAAGATCTGGAGCCCAACAAGTGGGTGCGCGTGTGGCGCTGGGGCGAGGCCGAGGAAGCCTCCCGCATAATCGACGCGGCGCTCAAGGCTGGATAATGCCGGCTTCGTGAAGCCCCGCGTGCGTGCGCGGCGTGCTAGCATTGGCCGCAACTCCGGCCCTGGCAGCACACCAGGGAGAGTCAAGGCGTGCAGGGCGCGGAAGAAAAGACCCTGGCAGGAACCACCCTCCTCGAAGGCCTCGAGGCGCGCGAGATCCGGCGCCTCGAGGCGCGCTGCCACTGGCGGCGCTACAGCGACGGCGAACGGGTGCTCGACAGCGGCGGCGGCAGCCGCGACGTCTATTTCGTGGTCAGCGGCGCGGTCAGCATCGTCAACTTCTCGCTGTCGGGCAAGGAAGTCACCTTGGCCACCGCCAAGGCCGGCAGTCATTTCGGCGAGCTGGCGGCGATCGACAACCTGCCGCGTTCGGCCAGCGTCGTGGCGGTCGAGGATTCGCTGGTCGCCATCATGCCGGCGCAGACCTTCCTGGACCTGCTGCAAAGCCAGGCCGAGGTATCCTTCCGGGTGGCCAAGCGCCTGGCCGAGATCGTGCGCCTCAGCGATCAGCGCATCATGGAGCTGAGCACGCTGGCGGCCACCCAGCGGGTCTATGCGGAGCTGCTGCGCATGGCCGAGCCGGACAGCGCCGTGCCGGACCTCTGGGTGATCCGGCCGCTGCCGCCGCTGCGCGAGGTCGCCAGCCGGGTCAGCACCACCCGCGAGACCGTGGCCCGGGCGCTGGGAGCGCTCTATCCGACCGGCCTGGTGCGCCGCAAGGGGCGCAACCTCTACCTCATGGACCGGGCCGGCCTGCAAGAGGCGATCACCACCATGACCACGGAACGCGCCGTGAAGGCGGGCCGCTAGGGCAACTCCCCCGCGGGGATTGCACGCACCGCCCCCGGCGGTCATGGCCTCACGAAGATCGTGCGATCGCAAAAAATCAGGCCGCTTTCGAAAAATCTCACAAAATCACACGAGTGTGATGTGCGTCACTTCCGGCCGCGCCAAAAAGCCTTACATGCTCAAACAGAGCGAGACGAGTCACCGAGGAAAAGTGGAGACCCCTCTCATGTTTGAAAACAAGATCACCCGCTATGCCATTGATTCAATGGCGATCATCGGCGCGATGCTTCTGGCAATCCCGTTCGCCCTGGTGATCAGCGCCCCCTTCCTCGGCGGCCTCTAGCTCCCAACCCCTCTCTCCCTGGCCTCTCCCCGGTTGCGTCCCCTCCGCATCCGGGGAGATTTCTTTTTGGGGCGCGCTTCGGCCCGCCCCTTCGCTTTCTCACCGTCCCGCTGGCGGCAAGCCACCGAATCCCGAACGATTCGAGGAAGGGTTGCGGAAACGCAGCCGCGGCTATTCGGCGTAGCCCCGTAGATGTTCGCAGACCGCCACGCGGGCCGGGCGGAAGGCGCGCCGCAGCACCTCGATCGTCCGGTGCGGGTCGGCATCGCCGCACATGAAGACGTCGAAGGCCGCATAGCCGCATTCCGGCCAAGTGTGCACGCTGATGTGGGATTCCGCCAGGACCGCCACGCCGGAGATACCGCCGTTGAGCGTGAAATGGTGCAGGTGGATGTGCAGCAGTGTCGCGTCGGCGGCCTCCACACAGTCCCGCAACGCCGCCTCGACGCACGCCATGTCGTCAAGGCGCTCGGCCTCGTAGAGATCGACGATCAGATGAGTCCCGGCAAAGCGCAGGCCATGCCGCTCGATGAAGAAGTCCTTGCGCGCCGGGGCAAGGGCCTCGGATACAAGCCGTTCTTCCGCTTGGGCAGTGCTGGAAACGGGACCCGAGTCCATCCCCAATTGGAAGAAGGAGGTAACGCGTTCCAACGCCGGTCTCCCCCCAACCAGTAGACGAGCCAGATCGTCACGACGACTGGGAAGCCTGGGATATGCACATGGCGAAAAATGATTTGCAAGCGGATTCAGGCGGACGGGCCACGCACGTGTCCAGCGGCGTGCGGTCTACAACCAGGGCTGTTTCCACGCGCGTGAAATCGCGCCAGTTCCGCCTGAGCGGAAAAGACCTTAGCGTGTGGTCAAACGGCCTTCTTTTTTTTCAGGAACAAATCTTTTCGGGGCCCTTCCGAAAGCGGCGCGCCGGTCGCCGGGCGGTTGGCGCCCGCCAGGCCCGGCAGCCGGGCGATCAGGCGTGCCTTGCGGCGCTCGACGATGAGGAACCGTACGCCCACGCTGTCACCCGCACGCCACGCGATCGCACCCTCGATATCGCCCAGATTCGGGATATGCAAAATGATGCTCGCGCCCGGGGCGGGAGCGGCCTCGCTGCGGAACGACACACCGCCTACGGAGATGTCCTTGATTTGGCAGGGCCGGCGCTGACCGGCACAGGTGAAGGTCACAGCGAGATCGAAGGACTGCCGCGCAAATCGCCGGCGTTCGCCCGGCTTTGCCGCCGCGCCCGCAGCCGCCGCCGCGCGTGCGGCCATGCGGGCCAGACCGTCCGCCAGATAATCCCAAAGCCGGGCGATGTCCTGCGCGCCCGCCTCCTCGTCGCCCGCCCTGAATGCGCCGTCACCGTTCGCAGCGGCGAGGTCCGGATATTCGGGAATGACCACGGGGCAGACGGTGCCTTGCTGGGCAAGCGCGATCGCCGTGGCGGTTGCCATGTCGCCGCCCGGCGCCACGCGGTTGATGACGAAAATGAATGGCAGGCCCTTGACGTCGATCTGGCTGACGATGCCGTCGATCCGGGTGAGATCTTCCTCTTCGGGCCGCACGACGACCAACGCCAGGTCGGCAACCGACAGTGTTTCCTCAAACACGGCCCCCTGATCCGGCTGGGGCGCATCGATCACGACCAGGCCCGCGCCTGCCGCCTCGAGCTTCTGGAGTTCTGTTGCGGTGCAGGAATCGTCCCATCTTTCGGCGATCGATCCGGGTCCGCTTCGCCCTTCCGCCCATCGCCACAGGTCCGCGGAGGAATCGGCATCCAACATAACCGCCGGCCCGGCTCCGGTCTGTTCGGCCCGGACTGCCAGCCGGCCGGCGAGCATGGTGCGGCCCACCGAATGACTTGGTGCGGCAAGAACGAGTACCTGCATGGCGAACGACCCACAGCTGCCGGAGATAGAACGACGGCCTAAACCAGACGCGGCCTTTCGACCGCGACGCGCCGAATGGTGCGTCGGAATGATGAAGCAGACCTAAAAGCAGGACCAAGGTCCTCGTCGGCCCGCCGTGGCCCAACAGATGCAGGGGAGGTGCGGAGACTTTCCGCCGGGCCGTATGAGGCCTATTCCGCCGGCGGCGGCGCGACGATCAGTGGCTCTTCCTGACCCTCCAGCAGGGGCTCCGGCGAAACCTCGTCCGTCACATCGGCGCTTTCGGGAATATCGCTTTGCCCAGGAGCCGGCTGAGGTTCGCTCAGCCATTCGATCAGATCCTCGTCCACCGAACTGCTGACCGGCAGGCCGGCATCATAGCGGAAGGCGCGTGCGGCCTCGCGCGTTTCCGGGCCGATCTGGCCGTCCAGGGAGCCGCGGTAATAGCCCATCTCCTGCAAGCGAATCTGCGCCTCCAGAACCAGCTGGTCGGGTTCCGGCGGCGGCTTGGCATAGATCTTGGGCAAACCGAACTTCAAGTGGTCGAGCAGCTCCTTGGTGGCCACCCCGTCGACCTCCAGGCCCGCGTCGCGCTGATAATGGCGGATCGCGCCACGGGTCATGGGGCCCATGAGCCCATCGGCCGGCCCGGGGTGATAGTCGTGGGCGGCCAGCTCTTCCTGGAGGCCGCGAATATAAGCCGTACGCATCTCCGGCGTCATGTCGTCGACCCGGGTGCCAGTCACCAGAATGACCGGGTCCACCGCACGCGCGA
>JAZFZX010000067.1:0-4880 GCA_036444135.1 Kiloniellales bacterium
CCCACCTCGCCGCCCCCGGTCAAGCCGAACAGACCGCGCAGAAAGCCGGGCGTAAGCACCGACAAGGGATTGACGGAAACCTCGGGTTCGCTGATCGAGCCGTCGATACTGTAGGTCACCGCCAGGATTCCCTCGCCCTCGCCGCCAATCAGCAGGGGGCCCAGCAGCGGGATGTAACCCAGGACGTGGTTCACCGTATAGGCTGGCACGATGGTGCCCCGCATGTCGATCTTGTCGGCCCCGAAATCCAGCGAGCCCTTGGCCGTTAGACCGAGCGCTCCGCCATAGGCCCGGACCAGGTCGGTGCGAACGACGCCATCCTCCAGTATGAAGTCGCCGATCAAGCGCTCGAATTCGATGCTCTGGCCCCCCACCACGTCGGCAGTGCCCTCCCGTGCCGCCCGGTTCAAGAGCTGGTTCATGACGGGGGCCTCTTTCAAGGCATAGTTTTCAGCCTCGATGTGGCCCACGACCGGATGGTCCGGCGCCGGGCCCGGGCTGGTTCCCGTGATGACCAGATTACCGCCCTCGACCGTATCGATGACGTCGAGCGCGCGCAGTGCCGCGCCCATGTCGTTCATCGAGATGGTCAGGCGGTAGTCATCCTTGCCGGACGGACCGAATGTCATGGTGAAGGTCTTGGCCTCGGGCGCGGCTTCCCCCGCTTCGACGGCATCGCCGTTGCGTCTGCGCGCCCAAAGCTCGCGCGGCACCTCGCCGCGCATGTTGACGCGCACCCAGCCCTTCGCGGTGCGTTCGAGATCGAGGTCGACCCCCGTCAAAAAACGACCCTCGGCGAAGTGGACCGACGACAGCGCGCGTCCCGTGATCTTAAGCGGTTCTTTGCCCTGCTCCGCCGCCGCCTCTTTCTCCTCGATCTTATCCGTCGCCGTTTCCTCGCCCTTCAAGAAGGACGCCGCATCGACAACGCCTTCGCCCAAATTGATGAGCAAACCGTCGCCCTCGCGGACCACCGAGGTGCCTTGCAGGGTGGTTCCGTGAAACGCCAGTTGATCGAATTCGATTTTCTGGAAGTCGAACCGGTCGGGAAGCAGCTCCGCGCGCCCACGCGCAAGCAGGGTCCCGGCCTCCAAATCGAAGCGGTCGAAGGTGGTAATTTTCCGATCGCGCATCGCCATGGTCAGTCGCATCTGTCCGTCGACATCCGGGGGTTTCTCCCAATGCAGAAACGGAAACGACAGACGAGCGCGAGTCAGGTTCGCCGCCAAATTGACGGAGCCCTCGCGGTCATGCTTGATACCGGCAACCATGGAGGCCGAAACCGGCCCCTCCACGTAGGACGCAAATTCCAGGCCCAGGTTGTAGCGGCCTTCGCCGTCGATCTCGGGAAAATCCAGCTTCAGAACCGTTCGTTCCTCTGCCTCGCCGGTAAAGTCCTCCTGCCAGTCCATCTCCGCCGCAACGCCGGCCAGCTTGAGCGCACCTTTCGCTTGCATGCCTTGGCGGTCCACCTCCAACGCCATCTCCATGTCGGTCGCGTCCCGGTCCATCAGGAATGCGACCACTGATCCCTGCGTGATCTTCGCCTCGGCCGACACATCGATATCCTTGAGGGCGATCCCTCGGATCAGGGGAAAGCGGATTGTCAGAGCCGCCGCCGCTTGTCCGCCGGCCCCGACAGACCCGATTCCAATCCGGTCGAGCAGGTTCAGCCTTTCGTGATCGAGCAGCTCCAGAGCGGCACGCAAAGGTCCGGTCCCATCGCCCCGGATCTCGATTCGCGGATCTCCACCAGCAAGGCCCAGAAGATCGACGCGTACGTCCTTCACCGCGAGTTCACCCGCCTTTCCGTCCGCGATCTTAAACCGCAGCGTCTTCCCGTCGAAGATGGCGCTGCCGTGCACGCCGGTGACCGGCGGCATTGGTCTCAAGTAGTGGACGGTGAGGCCCTCGTATTCGAATCCGCCTTCGATCTTCACCACTTCGATGGCGTCTTCGATGGCGTCGAAATCGCCGCCTGCGATGCGCGCGGTCACAGCCAGGCGGCCGCTTGTCGCGGACCCCCGTTCGATATTACCGATTGTCCAGGCCCGCCCGCCGCGGACCAGTTCCTCGGGCCAGAACATGGCGAGGTCTTCCGTGGGTAAATCCCGCAGGTTCGCCTCGGCCTCGATCGCCATATCGCCGCTAAGGCCATCAATGGTTCCGGTCAAAGACAGGGACGGCCCGGGTCGATCCTGCGTCCCGAACTGCAGCTCTGCCTCCTTGATTTCTAGGCGGTCGGCCGGACCGTCCAAAACGGCACGCAGGCTGAAGCCCGAAACCGGCTGCGTGGTCGGCAGTAGCCAGGGAATGGTCAGGTCCCCAGCGCCGCCGGTGACATCGAAGCTCACGGCGGTCAGCGCCCCATCGGTGGTCAGGGTGCCGTTGATGTTCGCCTCGAGGGGAACCCGGAAACCCGCCAACGCCTCGGGCACCGGCAGAACCGCGGCAAGCGCATCAGCCCGAACGTCGGACAGCTTTGCGGCGACCGTGATTTTCTTTTGTGCCTCGTCGAACAACAGGGCCAGGTTGACATCGGTCATTTGCTTGCCGATCGTGACCTGAAGATCCATTAAGGCAGCCACGCCGGCGGCATGGCGGCGCAGCTCCATATGGCCGGCCGGCGCAAACCATACCGTGTCGAGCCGGCGGTCGATCACGATGAACTGGCCATCCACGACCCGCACTGCCGTCAGATAGCCGAGCGGACTGTCGGGATCCGGGTCCCGTAGGAACAGGTCGACCAGCGACGGCACGAGCTGGGAAAACTCCCCCTCCTCGGCGGGCGATCCGGCACCTTCTGATTCTGTTTTGGGCTCTGCGCCCGTGGCCAACCGGAAGCGCCCCTCCGGTTCGCGGACCAGGCTGACCCGCGCGTCGATGACCTCGATCTCCATGGGCGCCACCGTGCCCCGAAGCAGGGCCCGTAAACTCAAGGTGACGGAGACATCCGGAAACAGCGCAATCGTGGCACCCTTGGCATTGCGGACCCCGACCTGCCGGGCACGCAGGTCGAGCGTGCGCGACCAGCCTTCCCAGGTCAGAACGGTTTCGCCGATTTCAACGGTCAGGCCGCTTTGCGTCTCGGCGAAGACCGCTTCCAGATAAGGGGTCAGGAAATCCATGCCAATCGGCCCGGCCGACAGGCGCCATACCGCCATGCCCGCCAGCAGCGCGAAGCCGGCCAACACCCCGATGACCGCCTCGATAAGGATTCTGGTCGAGCGCCGAATCACAGGCGACCCCGTTCACGATCTTGACGGTCCAACCCACTCATACCGCCCTTGACCCAGACATCGCCCTCTCGCACCTTGGCGCCGTCAATGGCTATGGAGCGGCGCGGCTTTGTTCTTCTTTTCGACACCGGGTCACTTACCGAGGGTCGGCGACGCTGAGCGGGCCAGCGTGGGATTACAGCATTGGAAGGAGCACGTCGCCAAGCTGGAAGATTCCCGCGTAGCAAAATTCGCCCGCGCTTTGCCCGACGATCCGTTGGGCGGGAAACTCCTGGCGGGTCTGTTCTCAAATAGTCCGTTTCTCTCTCAGTGCATCCTTCGGGACGTCGAATTCTTCGTGCGTCTGGTGCAGGAAGGACCCGAACGCCTGTTCGAGGATGTGCTCGCGTCCCTTGGTGAGCCCGAGACCGGAACGGCGAACCGCAACACGGTCATGGCCCGGCTGCGGACCGCGCGAACCCGTACGGCCTTGCTGGTGGCGGTGGCCGACCTCACCGACCACTGGACCCTGGAACAGGTCACCGGGGCGCTGACCCGCTTCGCCGACACGGCCCTGTCCGCCAGCCTGGTCCACCTGCTGCGCCAAGCCGAGGAGCGGGGCGAGTTGGAGTTGTCGGAGTCCGAGCAGCCGGAACAGCGGTGCGGCCTGGTGGTTCTGGCGATGGGCAAATACGGCGCCGGCGAACTCAACTATTCCTCCGATATCGATCTGATCGTGCTGTTCGATCCGGCGCGGATCGACTACCGCGGCCGGCGGAGCGTTCAGGAAGCCATGGTCCGGCTGACCCGCGACCTTGTCAGCCTGCTGGAAGAACGCACCGGCGACGGCTACGTCTTTCGCGTCGACCTTCGCCTGCGCCCCGATCCCGGCGCCACGCCCCTGGCGATTTCCCTGACGGCGGCCCTAACCTACTACGAAAGCATGGGCCAGAACTGGGAACGCGCCGCCATGATCAAGGCCCGGCCCGCCGCCGGCGATCTGGAGATCGGACACGCCTTCCTGACGGAACTGAGCCCCTTCGTATGGCGCAAGAACCTCGATTTCTGGGCCATCCAAGACGTCCATTCCATCAAGCGGCAAATCAATGCCCACAAGGGCGGCACCCACATCACGCTGGCCGGACAGAACGTAAAGCTGGGCCGCGGCGGCATTCGCGAGGTCGAGTTCTTCGCCCAGACGCAGCAGCTCATCTACGGCGGCCGCGAACCCGGGTTGCGCACGCCGCGCACGATCGAGGCGCTGACGGCGCTGGCCGAGGCCGGCCGCATCAACCGTGGGGCCGAGGAAAAGCTGTGCGCCGCATACCGATATCTACGCCGGCTGGAGCACCGCCTGCAGATGGTCAACGACCAGCAGACCCATAGCCTGCCCGAGGACGATGCGGGCCTCGCCCAGATTGCGGCCTTCATGGGAGACGAAACGCTCGACGATTTTCGTGACGAGGTCCTGCGCCAGCTGCGCCGCGTCGAGGAATATTACGCCGAGCTGTTCGAGGAAGCCCCGTCCCTGGCGGCGCCGGGCAACCTGGTGTTCACGGGCGGCGCGCCCGAACCGGAAACCCTCGCGACCCTGCAGGAGCTCGGCTTTGCCGACGGTGAGGTCATCTTCAACCTGGTACGGGGCTGGCACCATAGCCGCTA
>JAZFZX010000068.1:0-4161 GCA_036444135.1 Kiloniellales bacterium
CCGAACAGCGTCCAGAGACCGAGCGCCCAGAGTCCGAAATAGACCGCCCCGGCCTGATCGGCCGGCGTCCGCGCCACATGCTGCCGATAGAGATAGACGGCATGCAACGCCCCGATGACCACCCCCAACAGGCTTCCAATCCAGAGAAGTGTAGCCATCGGCCAGTGCCTTTTGATCCACAACCCGCATCGAATGTGTCGTCCGGGCGCGATCATAACGCGGTTCTGTTGGGCGTGCAGGAATATGTTCCGCGCGAAGCCAACCGCCGGGCGTTCCAGCTTCAATGCTAGGCGGTTTGCGCAAGCAATGGGTTCTGGGCCGAACGGGCGGCCTCGGCTAGTGTGCCCTCCGCGCCAAGGCCGGGGACCGCCGTTCCCGGGCGCGCCTGCGACGCGAGGGGAGGATGGGACGCGACCGCACGCCAGAGATTCGCCGAGAGGGCGGGTCACGTTGGAGGGCCAGGACACGCCCGCGGCAAAGCCGGGATCTCCCGACCCTTGGCTCGCGGCCGCTGGCCGTCCTCCTGGTTGCCGCCGCGCTCAGCGTTTTCCCCGCCGGCCACGCACTGGCCGCCGAAACGGCGGAGCCCGATCCGCCCGATGCCGCGGCTGAAAGCACGGAGGCGGCCTTGGCTTACAAGGCCGAGATTCTGGGGGTCGAGGACCCGGCCCTGCGCGATCTGCTGACCGCCTCCTCGCAGCTCATCCAACTGATCGACCGGCCACCCGAAACGCTGGCGGGACTGGAACGGCGGGCCAAATCGGATTTGGAGCGCCTGACGAGGGCACTGCGATCCGAAGGCTATTACGCCGCCGAGGTGAGCCACACCACCGACCCGGACAGCGAACCGGTCTCGGTCCAGATCGAAATCGCGCCCGGCCCGCGTTACCGGCTGGCAGACTACGAGGTGACTTACGAAGGCGCCGCGTCACCCGCACCCGAAACCCAACCCGGCCTGGCGGAGCTGGGCCAGAAGATCGACATGCCGGCACGGGCGCCGGCGATCTTGGCGGCACAGCAGCGGCTGCTCGCCCTGTTGGGCGAACGGGGCTACCCGCTCGCCGAGATCACGGACCGCGAGACTTTCGTGCAGCATGAGGCGCGCACCATGACGGTGCACCTGAGGGTGGACTCCGGGCCCCTGGCGCATTTCGGCCCGCAGTCGTTGACCGGCGCCGAGAGCGTGGAGGTGGACTATCTGCGCGGGCTGGTGGCCTGGCGGGAGGGCGATCCCTACGACCGCCGCAAGGTGGAGGCGACGCGAAGGGCGTTATCGGCCACGCGCCTTTTCTCGTCCGTCCGGATCAGCCACGCCGAGGCGCCGGACGAGGATGGCGCGCTACCCATGACCATCGAGGTTCAGGAAGGCCCGCACCGCTCGATCGGCGCCAGCATTTCATATGCCACCGACATCGGGTTCGGCATCGAGCCTTTCTGGGAGCACCGAAACTATTTCGGCGCGAACGAGAGCCTGCGCCTGTCGCTGACCGCCTCCGAAATCGAACAGGGCGGCAGGGCCGCCTTCCGCAAGCCGGCCTTCCTGCGATTGGATCAGGCGCTGTTGGCCAACCTCTCGGTCGCCAACGAAGACACCGACGCCTACGATGGCCGAACCGTGGAGAGCTTCGTTGGACTGGAACGTCCGTGGCGCGAAAAATGGCTGATCACCGCGGGACTCTCCGGCAGCTACGCCAACCTCGAGGAAGAGCAGGAAGACCAAAACTCCCTGCTCGGCGGCGTGCCGCTCAGCGCCGTCCGCGACGACCGTGACAACGCCCTCAATCCGACACGGGGAACCAGGCTCAATTTCAACATCACGCCCTATGCCGGGGTCGGAGAGGATGAGTCGCTCTCGTTCCTCAAATCGGTATCCCAAGCAACGGCCTATTACGCGTTGGACCAGGACAAGCGGTTTGTCCTGGCCGGCCGGGCCAAAATAGGCTGGCTGTTCGGCGAGGACCGGCAGGACGTGCCGGCCAACAAACGGTTCTACGCCGGCGGCGGGGGGTCGATCCGGGGCTACGAATTCCAGAAGGTCGGACCGCTCGACAGCGAAAACAACCCCTTGGGCGGCCGGTCGCTGTTCGAGGTGAGCGGCGAGATGCGCATCCGCGCCTGGAAAAATTTCGGGTTCGTCCCGTTCATCGACGGCGGCAATGTTTTCGGCTCGTCGTTCCCGAACTTCGAGGATAAGCTGCGTTGGGCCGCAGGTTTGGGTCTGCGCTACTTTACCGGGTTTGGACCGCTGCGGTTCGATGTCGCTTTTCCGTTGAACTCGCGCGACAATATCGACGACGACTTCCAATTCTACGTGAGCTTCGGTCAGGCTTTTTGACATGACGCGCGCGGGGCGGATCGGCCGGTGGCTGGCCATCGGCACAGGTGCGATCACGGCGCTGCTCTTGGTGGCAGCCGTCGTGGCCTATCAGTGGGCACAGAGTGAAACGGGACGCGCCTGGATCGCCCTGCAAGCAGGCCGCGCGTTGAGCACGCCGGGCGAAACAGAGGTTTCGATCGGCCGCCTGGAGGGCCGCCTGCCGCACGAGATCAGGATCGGCGCATTGACCATCGCCGACGGCCAAGGTGTCTGGCTCGAGGCGCAAAGCCTGCGTCTCGACTGGCACCCCTGGTCGCTGCTCGACGACAGTTTCGAGGTGAGCCTTTTTTCCGCGGACTCGGTGCGCCTCGCGCGCCTGCCGAGTAGCCCTGGCACGACCACACAGCCCAGCGCCCCCATGGTTTTGCCGTCGCTGCCGGTCCGCATCATGGTTCGGCAATTGACGGTCGAACAGCTGAGGCTCGACGAGCCGGTCATGGGCGAGGCCATCGCGCTTCGCATCGACGGCGGCGCGGAGTCCCGCGAAGACCAGGCACTGCAGGCCAATCTCACCGCCGAACGAATCGACGGCCGGGAGGGCAGCGCCAGCTTGACCGTGCTCTACCGGCCCGGCGACGGGCACCTCGAGATCGAAGCCGCCCTTGCCGAGCCGCCCGGCGGTCTGCTCGCCCATGCAATGGATATTCCAGACTTGCCCGCCGTCGGCCTCGCGGTGGCGGGGCGCGGGCCCGTGGACGACTGGAAGGGCCGCTTGTCCCTGTCTCTGGAGGACATGGCGGCGGCAGAAGCGGACCTCGCCCTGTCCTGGACGGACCGGCCGACCTTTGCCGTCAGCGGCGATCTCGAGATGCTTAGGGCGGCGCTCGATCCCCCCCTGCCTCTGCTGTCCAAGCCCATCGCCTTCTCGATCCAAGGCGCCTGGGAAGACGGCCGTATCCTTGTCGTCGAACAGGGCCGGCTTCGCGCCGCGGGCCTGGAAATAAGGCTCAGCGGCCGCCTGGACAGCGTCGCCCATGCGTTGGACGTTCAGGTCGATGCCGAGGTTCCGGATTTAGCGGCGTTTGGCCCGCACGCCGGCGGCCTGAAGGCCAGCGATCTACGGCTGAGCCTCACGGCGCGCGGACCGCTCATGATGCCGGACCTGCATCTCGACGCCGCGGCAGCCCACCTGGCCGCGCCCGGTCTGGACGCCAGCGGCCTCCGTGCGAAGGCCGATTTCCAGCCGGCGGAAAGTCTCTTCTCAAAGGCCTTGAACGGTTCCTTCACCGCCGAGGGGCAGCTGGCCTCCCTACGCCTCGACGATCTCGCCGATCTGGAGAGCGTGGCGGGGCGGCGGTTCGACTGGCGGGCCGATGGCCAATTCGCGCTTCCGGGGGCACACCTGGCGCTGCAAAACCTCACGATCCGCGGCGATGGCGCCCGGCTGTCGGCGGGTGGCGATCTGTTCCTGGGCGACGGCCGCGCCGAGGGAAAACTCGAACTGGCGCTGGACGATTTGTCCCGTCTTGCAGGGCTGACCGGCATCGCGCTGGAGGGCCGGGGCCTCGTCTCCGGTCTCGTAAGCTTTGCAGACTCGGGCGAGAAGCTCGCCGCCACGCTGTCCGGAAACGCCCGGCAATTCGCCATCGATGTTCCGCTCTTGGAAGACCTATTCACAGGCGACATCCATCTCGCTGCAGACTTGCGTCTGGGGCCCGAGGGGCTCGAACTGAACGAACTCACGGTGGCCTCCACCCGCGCGACCGCCAGCGCCGATGTGGTCTTCGATGCCGGGTTCGAGCGCATTACCGCCGACTACGATCTCGACATTACCGACGCCGCGG
>JAZFZX010000069.1:0-8924 GCA_036444135.1 Kiloniellales bacterium
TTGGCGGCCTTGAGGCGGCTCTCCAGGTCCTTCAATGACGGCGGGTGCTCCCGCCTGGCCATCCCTGATACCCCCACGTTGCCTGCCCGAAGCGGGTGCTTCCGGGCGAGAGGCGCGGGCACCTTACGGAAGGCCCCGATCCGCTGTCAAGGCGGAATCCCGGCGACGGAATATAGGCGAGAAGCCCAGGAAACGGGCGCTTCGCGGCGTCCCGGTCAGGCGCTTTCGCGTAAACCCTCGGCGATCCCCAGATCGACCGAGACCAGCTGGCTAACGCCGCGCTCGGACATGGTCACGCCATACAGACGGTCGACCCGTGCCATGGTCATGCGATGGTGCGTGATGATGATGAACCGGGTCGACGTGCTCCGCGCGAGTTCCTCGACCAGGCTGCAGAAGCGGTCGACGTTGGCGTCGTCGAGCGGCGCATCGACCTCGTCCAGCACGCAGATCGGCGCCGGGTTCGTCAGGAACACGGCGAACAGCAGCGCCAGGGCGGTCAACGCCTGTTCGCCGCCGGACAGCAGCGACATGATCTGCAGCCGCTTGCCCGGCGGGCTCGCCATGATTTCCAGGCCGGCCTCCAAGGGATCGTCGTCCTCGGTTAGCTGCAGGTGGGCCCGCCCGCCGCCGAACAGCCGCACGAACAGTTCCGAAAAATGCCGGTTGACGTCCTCGAAGGCGGCCAGCAGCCGCTGGCGGCCTTCCCGGTTGAGGTTGGAGATGCCCTGGCGCAGGCGCGCGATCGCCGAGAGCAGGTCGGCGCGCTCGCTCTGCAGCGCCGCGATCTGCTGCTCGACCTCCTCGGCCTCCTGCTCGGCGAGCAGGTTGACCGGCCCCATGTTCTCGCGCTCGCGGGTGAGGCGCAACAGCTTGGCCTCGATCTCCTCCTCCGGGGGCAGCTCCTGGCCCGGATCGGCCTCGGCGACTTCGAGCAAGGCGTCCGGGCTGCACTCCAGGCGCTCGCGCACCCGGTCGCGGAACAGCAGCAGCGCCTGGTCGGCCTGCGCATCGGCACTCTCGGCCCGCACCCGGTCCTCGCGCGCCGAGGCGAGCTTCTGCTCGGCGGCACGCAGCGCCCGATCGGCCTCCGCCTGCCGGTTCTCGCCGGCGGCGAGCGTATCCATCGCCTCCTTGCGCCGCTCCTCCGCGGCCTCGATGTGCGCGGCCAGGTTTTCACGCCGCTCGACGATCTCGGCCGGTCGGGCCTCCAACTCCTCGATTTCGTCGCGGGTTGCCTCCCAGCGCCGCGCCAGTTCGCTCAAGTGCTGGCCTGATTCCTCGCCGCGCCGAGCCCAGGACTCGATCTCGCCGTCCATGGCCGACAGGCGGTGGTGGCGCGATTCGCGTTCCCGCTCCAGGCGGGCGGCCTCGGACTGGCAGGCGGCGAATTCGGTGCGCTGCGCCGCGGCCTCTTCGCGCTGGGCCTCCAGCGTTTCGCGGGCGGCGGACAGGTCGGGAAGCGACGCCTGGTCGTCGCGGGTTTGCGCCAGCGCCGACTCGCCTTCGCTGAGTTCGTCACGCAGCCGCTCGGCGGTACCCTCGAGTGCCGCCAGCCGCGAGGCCGCCGCCGCTGCGGCCTGCGACAGGCGTGTATGGTCCCGGCGGGCGCCATCGGCGGCGGCGTAGGCGGCGCTCTCGGCCTCGCGTGCCGCTTGATCGGCCTGAAACGCTTGTTCGGCGGCGGCCCGCAGGGCCTCGTGGCGGCCGTGCAGCTGCTCGACGCGCCCGGCGACCTCGTCGGCCTGCGTGCGCAGATCCGAAAGGCGGCTGCGCTGTGCCAGGCGCGTCGCGGCGCCGGTCGGCGCGTCGGGGCTGGCCGCGTAGCCGTCCCAACGCCACAGGGCGCCGTCGCGGCCGACCAGCCGCTGGCCCGGCTGTAGCGAGGTCTGCAGTCGTGCGGCCGTCTTTTCGTCAGGGACGATGCCGGTCTGCGACAGGCGGCGGTTGAGGACCGCCGGCGCCTTCACGAAGTCCGACAGCGGGCGGATCCCGGCCGGCAGCGGCGGCGCGGACTCGTAATCCTTGAGGTTCGACCAATGGACCGGCGCCGCTTCGTCGGCCGGCGCGCTCAGGTCGTCGCCCAACGCGGCGCCCAGGGCCGCTTCGTAGCCCGTTTCTACCGTCACGGCGTCGACCAGTGGCGGCCACAGGTCCGATTCCTTCGGTTCGAGTAAGGCGGCCAGGGCCGAAATCTCGGCTTCGAGGCGCGAACGCTCGGCGTCGGCCTCGCGCCAGGCGTCGCGCGCGGTGCTTTCTTCGTCTCGGGCGCGGGTCAAGAGTTGGGCCGCGGCCTCCGCCTCGTCGCGGCTTTTGGTCAGGGATTTTTCCGCCTCGCGCACCTGGGCCTGGACGGTGGTGAGCGCATCGCCGCCGCGATGCTCGGCTTGCAGGCTCTCGCGTTCGCGCTCCGACTCGGCGGCCTGGGCGTGCAGCCGGTCGACGCGCTGGGACAGCTCCGCCGCCTGGCGTTCGAGCGCAGTGCGGTGGGCCTCCTCGGCAGCCATGCTTGCCGCCTTGTCGCTGATGGCGCGTTCGGTTCGGGCGACCCGGAGGCGGGCGGCTTCGAGCCGCGCATCGGCCTCGGCCCCGGCCTCATCCTCCCCGGAAAGCCCGGCCTCCAGGGCATGGCGTTCTTCGGCCAGACGAGATTGGGCAGCCTTCGCGTCGTCGGCCAGCGTCTGCGCGCGCTGCTGGTCGCTCTCGATCTGCAACAACCGGTCGCGCGCCTGGTCGCGGGCGGCGGCGGCCTGCGCCTCCTCGCGCTCCAGATTGGTGCGGTCGGCCACCAGACGCTGCAGGGCCGCGGCGGCCGCCGCTTCGGCCTGGCGCAACTCGGGCAGGGCGGCGGCTGCCTCCGCCTGTTCCGTGGCCGCGGCCGCCACCGATTCCATGAGGGCCGCCACCTCCCGGTCGGCGGCGTTGAGCCGGCTTTGGGCGTCCTCCTTTGCCCGCCGGGCGCGGAGACCCTGCAGGTGGAGCAGCATGGCCTCGTGGCGGCGGATGTGGCGGGCCAGATTGCGGTAACGGGTCGCCTGACGCGCCTGTTTCTTGAGGCCGTGCAGTTGGCTTTCCAGAGTGGCGATGACGTCGTCGAGGCGCTCGAGGTTGGTTTCCGCGGCATTGAGGCGCAGCTCGGCCTCGTGGCGCCGGGTATGCAGGCCGGTGATGCCGGCGGCTTCCTCCAGCAGGATGCGGCGATCGGTCGGCTTGGCGTTGATCAGCGCGCCGACCCGGCCCTGGCTCACCAGCGCCGTGGAATGAGCGCCCGTGGCGGCGTCGGCGAACAGCAGCTGGACGTCGCGGGCGCGGACGTCCTTGCCGTTGACCCTGTAAGTCGAGCCCTCGCCGCGCTCGATGCGGCGGCTGACTTCGATTTCCGTTTGGTCGTTGAAATGGGCGGGGGCCTTGCGGTCGCTGTTGTCGAGGCCGAGAACCACTTCGGCCACGTTGCGTCCGGACCGCGTGGCGCTGCCGGTGAAGATGACGTCGTCCATGCCGCCGCCGCGCAGGCGCTTGGCCGAGGTTTCGCCCATCACCCAGCGCAGCGCTTCCACCAGGTTCGATTTGCCGCAGCCGTTTGGCCCGACAATCCCCGTGAGGCCCGGCGCGATGTCGAACTCCGTGGCATCCACGAACGATTTGAAGCCGCTCAGTTTGAGCTTGTCGAACTGCACCAAATCCCGATTGCCCCTTGCTCTCTCGCCCAGGTCCCGCAGCGGGCCCCGCGCCTCAGGACTCCGCCGCGGCCTCTTCCAGGGCCTTGTTGAATTCCTCGTAGCCGACCGCACCGACGACCTTGCGGCCATTGATGATGAAGGTCGGCGTGGACTGGACCTCGTAGGAGGCCTGTCCGTCCTGCGCCCGCGCCAGGATCCGGTCCATCTCCTTCTGGTCGGCGAAGCAGGCGTCGAATCGCTCGCGGTCCAGCCCGGCCAGGGCGGCCACCTGGGCCAGGGCGCCGGCCGGATCGTCGGCCCGTACCCAGACATTCTGGCCGCGGAACAGCGTGTCGAGGAAACTGAAATGCCGGTCGCCTTCAATGCAGTTGGCGACCGACGCGGCGCGCAGGCCGAGCGCGTCGAACGGGAAGTGACGGTAGACGATCCGCGCCTTGCCCGTGGCGATCCAGTCTTCCTTCACCTGCGGCAGGGTTTCGGCGTGAAATTTCGCACAGTGCGGGCAGGTGAGCGATGAATACTCGATGATGGTGACGGGCGCGTCCGCCGCGCCGAGGATCCGGTCGTCCTCGAACAGCAGCTCGCCGGCCGTCGCCGCACGCGGCCGGGCGGCGGTTCGCAATACCGCGAGCACACCCGCAGCCGCCGCGGCGGACATCAGCATCTTCCTACGCGTCATGAGTTACCTACCATATCTTGTGCATGCTAGTGGGCCCGTCGCGATTTCACAAGCGCCAGATGGAACCTGTCGGAAACCGCAGATTTTTGGCAAACGGAATGCCCGATGCGGCCGCCGCGGCGCGGCGTTTCACGGCCGATTCTTGATCGCCTGGCCGAGCCGCTCGAGCGCGCTCCGCAGGCCCGGATCCGGGATCGGATCGCCCGCCGTGCGTGCCGCCGCGGGTTTTTCCGGCTCGGCCTGTTCGCCGGGCTCCTTCGGCGTCTGCACTGGCGCGCCGGCTTGCAGACGCAGGACGGCCACCGCGCGATAGCCGAAATAGCCGTTGATCCGTTCGATGATGAGGGGTTCGAGGTGTTGCACCCGGGTTGCTTGTCCAGCCTGCACGCGCACGGCCAAGGTGCCGTCCATCCGCCGGTCGCGGCGGGCGAAGGAGAGTTTGAGGGGATGGCAGAGTTCCGCGATGTCCGGTCCCGCGATGCTCGGCCAATCGACGATCAGGCTGCGCTCGGCGAGATTGCGATGGCGCAGGGCGTCCCGCGCCACACGCGTCAGGCTGATGCCCAGAGCCTGCGGTCCCCCGGTCCGCTTGGGCTTGCCGCGCCCACTCGATCGCTGTTCCTTGCGCTCTATCATGCTGCGTGTGGCCGCCCGCGCCACTTTCGCTTTCTGTGCTTCCGGGTCTCCAGTATAGAAGGCAGCATGGCTCGTTCTGCAAGCGCTCAATCACCGGATTCATCCCCAACCGAGCCTTTGCACGGCGCTGCGGCCGCCGCCGAGCTGCTGGCATGGTACGACCGGCACGCCCGGACCCTTCCTTGGCGTGTTCCGCCGGGCGCCGCGGGGCGGCCCGACCCGTACCGCGTCTGGTTGAGCGAGGTCATGCTGCAGCAGACCACGGTGGCGGCGGTCGCCCCCTACTACCGCGACTTCCTGGCGCGCTGGCCGACGGTGGACGAGCTGGCGGCCGCGTCCTTGGACCGGGTGCTGGCCGCCTGGGCAGGGCTCGGCTATTACGCCCGTGCCCGCAACCTGCACCGCTGCGCCCAGAGGGTCAGCCGCGAGCTGGGCGGACGCTTTCCGGACACGCAAGCCGCGCTCGTCGACCTGCCTGGGATCGGTCCGTACACCGCCGCCGCGATCGCCGCCATCGCGTTCGACCAACCGGCGAGCCCGGTCGACGGCAACGTGGAGCGGGTGGTCGCCCGCCTGTTCGACGTCGAGACGCCTTTGCCGGCGGCCAAACCGGAGCTGCGGCGGCTGTGCGAGGGGCTGAGGCCCGTCCGGCGGCCCGGCGACTTCGCCCAGGCGATGATGGACCTGGGCGCCACCGTCTGCCTGCCGCGCCGGCCGCGCTGCGAGGCCTGTCCGCTCGGCTTCGCCTGCCGGGCCCGCGCCGCCGGCCGCGCCGAGGCGCTGCCCCGGCGCGCGGCCAAGCGCCCGCGGCCCCTCCGCCACGGCGTCGCCTACTGGATCGTCAACGACGACGGCGCGGTGCTGCTGCGCCGGCGGGCGGAAGAGGGCCTGCTGGGCGGCATGATGGAAGTGCCCTCGACGGACTGGCGCGCGGCGCCGTGGCAGGCGGACGAGGCCCGCCGCGCGGCGCCTTTCGCACGCGGGTGGCGGCCGCTGCCCGGGCTGGTGCGCCACACCTTCACGCACTTCCAACTGGAGCTCGAAGTGTGGGCCGGCCGGGCCGCCGGAGAAGAGGACATCGACGGCCGCTGGGTGGCGCTCGACGGGCTGGCCGGCGAGGCCCTGCCCAGCGTCATGCGCAAGGTGGTGCACCACGCGCTGGCGCAGTTGGCGGACTTGCCGTCGCGATCGCCGGCATGGGACGAGGGCGCGGACCCGTAAGGCACGCTGACGGGGACGTTGGAACAGGGTCCAGCGAAGGCTGCTTTCGGGTGGTGGGCGGACGTTATGGCCTACCCGTCTTGATGTCTGCTTATGGCCATAAGCGGACATCGCCTCGAACTCGCGAAACCGCTTCTCCCAGGCTGGGCATGAGCGATCGCGCCCAATCGCGGCGGCCTGTGGTATAGTTCAATCGACCTCATGAAAATCGACTGACGCCCGATAACCCGATAGGACGCCAGCCGCTGCTTTCAACACAAAGCAGGGGGAGGCTGGGCATGACACATTTCATAGTGGTTGCGACGCTCGTAGCGGGACATTCAGTCTCGGGGTGCATTTATGTGCCTCCCGTATGGGATAACCTCGCATATCAAAACAAAATTCAGGGAGTGTAGAAGATGTCGGATGTGCAAAGGGTACTGAGCCTCATCGAGGAAAAAAACATTCAGTACGTCAATTT
The DNA here is from genome assembly GCA_036444135.1 of Kiloniellales bacterium. Taxonomy (GTDB): domain Bacteria; phylum Pseudomonadota; class Alphaproteobacteria; order Kiloniellales; family JAKSDN01; genus JAZFZX01. Next base: position 6,677 of record JAZFZX010000069.1, read on the forward strand.
TCGGTTCACCGATCCGCGCGGCAAATGGCAGCACCTTTCCCATCACGTGAGCACGGTGGACGAGGGGCTGATGACCGACGGGGTCCCGTTCGACGGCTCGTCGATCGCCGGATGGAAGGACATCAGTGAATCGGACATGCTGCTCAAGCCTCGCGCCGAGACGGCGGTCGTCGACCCGTTCTCCGAGGGGCAAGACCTCATCGTGATTTGCGATATCAAGGAGCCGGCCACCGGGGAGACCTATGGTCGGGACCCACGTGGTGTTGCCAAGCGCGCCGAGATGCACATGAAAAACGCGGGCGTCGGGGACACCGCCTATTTCGGTCCGGAAGCCGAGTTTTTCGTGTTCGACAGCGTGCGTTTCGCGGTCACGCCAAACCTTTGCTTCTACGAGCTGGACTCGGAAGAGGGACCGTACAATTCGAACAAGGAATACCCGGACGGCAATCTCGCCCATCGGCCAAGGCCGAAGGGCGGCTACTTCCCGGTGCCGCCGGTCGATCACGGAGTCGCCATGCGCAACGATATGGTGACGACGTTGCGCGACATGGGCGTGGAGGTCGAGAAGCATCACCACGAGGTGGCGCCGAGCCAGCACGAACTCGGGATCCGCTTCAACACGCTCGTGCGTTGCGCCGACAACATGCAGACATACAAATACGTGGTTCACAACGTCGCCCAGGCTTGGGGTAAGACCGCGACCTTCATGCCCAAGCCAGTGATGCACGACAACGGCTCGGGCATGCATGTCCATCAATCCATCTGGAAGGACGGCAACCCGGTGTTCGGCGGCACAGAGTACGCCGACCTCTCGGAGACGGCGCTCTATTACATCGGTGGCATCATCAAGCACGGCCGGGCGCTCAACGCCTTCACCAACGCAAGCACCAATAGCTTCAAGCGGCTGGTGCCGGGCTATGAAGCGCCCGTGTTCCTTGCCTACGCGGCGCGCAATCGCTCCGCCTCGTGCCGCATCCCCCACGCGGACTCGGCGAGCGGCAAACGCGTCGAGGTGCGGTTCCCGGACCCCACGGCCAATCCCTATCTGGCCTTCGCGGCGATGCTGATGGCGGGCCTCGACGGCATCGAGAACAAGATCCATCCGGGCGATCCTTTGGAACGCAACCTTTACGACATGACGGAGGAGGAGATTGCGGAACTTCCAACCGTGTGCCGGAGTTTGCGGGAAGCGTGCCGCGAGCTCAATCGCGACCGGGATTTCTTGAAGAAGGGCGGCGTCTTCTCAGACGACCTGATCGATGGGTACCTCCGTCTCAAGCGGGAAGAACTTCATGCCGCGGAGACGACAACCACTGCTCTTGAATTCGAGATGTACTACAGCGTCTAGCCTCGGAACGAGAGCCTCTCATCAATCAAGGGGGGAACACATGCCGGCCTTATCAAGGATTTTCTCCGCTAAGAGGATGATGATCGGGAAGCGGAATAGGCGACAGCTGCTGAAATTCCGTGACCATTTGAGGCCGTATCTTGCCGGGATTCTTGCCGTATCCCTGCCCTCCGCAGCGCTCGCTCAATCAGATACGCCGGCGTTGGATAGTGGTGACACTGCGTGGATGCTGACGGCCACGGCGTTGGTTCTGATGATGACCATTCCTGGTCTGGTCATGTTTTATGGCGGGTTGGTTCGCAAGAAGAACGTCCTGTCCACGGTGGTGCAGAGTTTCGCCACCTGTTGTTTGATCTCCATTGTGTGGATGGTCGTCGGCTACAGCCTCGCGTTTGGCGAGAGCCAAGGACTCATAGGCGGATTGAACCGGTTTCTCCTGATCGGCATGGAGGTCGACTCGCTCAGCGGGACGGTGCCGGAATCGGTCTTCATGACCTTTCAGATGACCTTCGCGATCATCACCCCAGCACTCATCACCGGCGCTTACGTGGGCCGCATGAAGTTTTCTTCCATGCTCGTGTTCAACGCCGTATGGGTTCTGCTGGTCTACGCGCCTGTTGCACATTGGGTATGGGGTGGCGGTTTCCTTGGCAATGATGGCGTGCTCGACTTCGCTGGCGGCACGGTGGTCCACATCAATGCCGGCGTGGCCGGATTGGTGGCGGCCTTGGTGATCGGCAAGCGACTGCGGTACGCCACCGAGCCCTTCGCGCCCCACAGCATGGTCATCAGCGTTGTCGGCGCTGCCCTGCTGTGGGTCGGCTGGTTCGGTTTCAATGCCGGCTCGGCCGTGGCCGCGGACGGCACCGCGGGCATGGCCATGGCGGTGACCCAGATCGC
>JAZFZX010000070.1:0-4909 GCA_036444135.1 Kiloniellales bacterium
AGTAGGCCACCGGATCCTTGTCGTCCACGGCGAGGGCTTTCCTCGCCGCCGTCAACGCCGCCGCGAGGCTCTCTCCCGGCGCTTCCGCAAAGCCGAGAACCGCGTCCAAGTAATGGGAATACGACTCGAAGGCGTAGGCGGTGGCAAAGCCGGGATCCAGCTCTTGTGCTCGCCGGAGCAGGCGCTGGGCTTCGGCGCTGTCGTCCTTGGTGAAGCTCCACAGGTGCCAGAGGCCGCGCTGATAGGTCTCCCAGGCATCCAGACTCTCGGGGGGTTTGCGCACCGCCCGCTCGCGTTCGGCGGCGCTCAGTTCTGGCTCCACGGCGCCGACGATAGTCTGGGTCATCTCGTCCTGAAGCTCGAAGATGTCCGCGAGATCGCGGTCGTAGCGCTCGGCCCAGACGTGGCGGCCGGTCGTGGCGTCGATCAGCTGCGCCGTGATGCGCACGCGATTGCCGGCCTTGCGCACGCTGCCTTCGATCACATAGCGCACGCCGAGCTCGCGCGCGACCTGCGTGACCTCGACGGCCTGGCCCTTGTAGGTGAAGGTGGAACTGCGCGCGATGACGAAGAACCAGCGGATTTTCGAGAGCGCCGTGATCAGGTCTTCGCTGATGCCGTCGGCGAGGTATTCCTGCTCGGGATCGCCCGACATGTTGTCGAACGGGAGGACCGCGATCGACGGCTTGTCGGGCAGCGCCAAGGGCGCTTTCGCCGGTGTAGCCTCAGCCCCGTCGCCAGCAATGCGATAGACCCGGACCGGCTCGGCGACGTTCTTGAGGTCGTGTTCGCCCAGGTCCTCGAAGTCGATCTCTACCTTTCCCTGTGCCTGACGATAGGCGTCGCCCGAGAGGCAGATTCCGCCTGGCTCGGCCTGACCCTCGAGGCGCGCGGCGATGTTAACCCCGTCGCCGTGGATATCGTCACCCTCGACGATCACGTCTCCCAGGTTGATACCGATGCGGAACTTGAACCGCTTGTCTTCGTCGGCTGCCGCCTCTCGTTGGGCCACGCCGTTCTGCCACGCCACCGCGCAGGTGAGAGCATTCACCACGCTGGCGAACTCGACCAACAGGCCGTCGCCCATCAGCTTTACGATTCGCCCATGGTGCTCGGCGATGAGCGGCTCCAGGACTTGTTGGCGCAGCTCGGACAGACGCCGAAGCGTCCCCGTCTCGTCCGCACCCATAAGGCGGGTATAGCCGACCACGTCGGCGGCAAGGATGGCAGCCAGTCGGCGTTCCACACCCTCTCTCCTTCCATCAGGAGACTAGTTGCAAAAGATGGGAGAATCTATGGCGCTGAACCGGCCGGCGAGTGTCCGCTTCTGGCTATAAGCGGACGTTCTGAGTCGGTGCCAAGTAGGTCCGCTTTACCCCGGTAAGCGGACATTCCGGTCTGCTTCGCGCATTCAGCGCAACAAATTTCAAATTGAGACATTACCTCTGAGCGGCGGAGCTGGCCGGGTGCGGCGCACGGGGAATCGCGTTAGTCGGTTTCGGGGGGTGCGACCGGCAGCCGCAGTATGGATCGGCCGCCTCGGCCGGGATGTCCGGAGAACGCCAGGCTTGCCCCCATGGTCTGGGCCAAATGCTGCAATACGACGGGGCCGAGATCCGCCGCCTCGCCGCTGTCCTCGGTCTCGGCGTCCGCCGTGTCTTCAGGGTCAGGCGATGTTTCGCTGAGCGCGCTGTCCCACACGGTGACAAGGACGGCGGCACCGTCTTCGATGTCCGTCCGAATGCCGATCGACGTACCGTTGGGCGCACGGGCGATTGCCCGCGCCAGCAGATGGAACAGGATCTGCCTGGTCATCTGGCGGTCGCCCAGCACTTTCGGGAGGCCGACGTCGACCTCCGCCGAGAGATCCACGCCGGCCGCGGCGGCGGTGTCGCTCAGTATCTGGGCAGTCGCCCGCACGATGTCTGCCACGTCGAGCGCTGTCGCCCGCACGTCGCCCGCGCCGCTCTGATGTTCGGCGGTGTCCAGGATACGGTTGATCAACTGCAGCAGGTGCAGGCCGCTGCGATGAATGTTGGCCCCGTACTCGGCATAGCGTGCCGGTTCGTCGCCGAACGCCTGGTCGCGGATCAGCTCGGAAAAGCCGATGACCGCATTGAGCGGCGTGCGCAGCTCGTGCGCGATCGCGGCCAGCCGCTCCTGGACGTCCACCGCCTCGGCCTGGGCCAGCTGCTTTTGCAATTGGTCGCGTTCGCTGAGCGCCGCCTTCAGCAGATCGAGAAGCTGCTGCGCCGTCTCGGCGTCCTCGCGGCTTTCGGCTGTGGCGTTGCCGGTTCCGCGATAGCCGGCGAAGCCGCCGGTCTGTTGATCGTAGAACGGCAGGCCGGTAAGTCGGAATCGGAGCGTCTGCTGCTGCTCCGAGGTCCACTCCACCGTGCAGTCGCGGAACGGGCGGTGTTCGCGCACCGCCAACAGCAGCGGCGAGGGCGTGGCGTCGCCCGCCTCCGATCGCGTAACACCCAGCAGGCTGTGCCCGACCCAGGCGGTGACCGGCCCCGAATCCTCATCGGCCAGCGAGTGCGAGATGTATGTGAGGTTCAGGTCGGCGTCGGTCTGCCACAGCCAATCGACGCTGCTGCGGAGGATGTCCGTGTAAGAACGACTGATTTCGCTGGCGCCCGATGCCGGCCCCGCGGCGGGCGGATATTCGTGCCGGGCCGCGCCGCCTTGGGCTGGGCCTTGGCCCGCCTCGTCGGCATCCTGCTGCCGGGCCGCGCTGTGATCGGCGATGGACATGGCCGTTTAGACTGCATTACCGGCGGGCTTTGGCAACAGCAAAATCAACGTGTTGCCGGGTCGAGGCAGGGTTCCGCAGGATTTTAGCGCGCTTTTCGGGTCCGCGAGACGCCGCCGATCCTCCGGTCTGCGCCTTCGGTGCGGGCCTGTCGGCGGCGACTCGAACCACAAACCCTAGGTGTCGGCGAGCTCGCCGTGGGCGTCATCGAGGCCCCGACGCAGCCGGTCGAACAGCTCGTCGATCTCATCTTCCGTGATGATCAGCGGCGGACAGATGCCCAGGACATCCGACGGCAGCGGCCGCACGAACAGGCCGTGCTCGACCGCCTTCTCCGACGCCTTTGCGGCCGCCTTGACCGCCGCGGGATAGCTCTCCTTGGTCGCCTTGTCGGCGACCAGCTCGACCCCGCCGATCAGCCCGACGCCGCGCGCGTCGCCGACCAGGGGATGTTCGCCCAGTTCTGCGAGCCGCGCCTGGAAGTGCGGCGCAACCCTGCGGACGTGGCCCAGGATGTCCCGCTCCTCATAGATCTTCTGGGTCTCCAGCGCGACGGCGGCGGGCACCGGATGGCCGCCGTAGGTGTTGCCTTGGCCGAAGTTGCCGAGTGTGGCGCTTTGCTTCGTGAAGGCATCGTAGACCTTGTCGTTGACCATGACCGCGCCGATCGGCAGGAACGCCGCCGAGAGCTGCTTGGCGCAGGTCAACAGGTCCGGTTGAATGCCGTAGGTCTCGGAGCCCCAGCGGTTTCCGGTGCGCCCGAAACCGCAGATCACCTCGTCGGCGATCATCAGCACGTCGTGCTTGCGCAGCACGGACTGGACCTTGTCGAAATAGGTTTCCGGCGGCGGCATGACCCCGCCGGCGCCCATCACCGGCTCGGCGATGAAGGCGGCCACCGTGTCCGGTCCCTCGGCCTGGATCAAGGCGTCCAGGTTGTCGGCCAGGCGGGTCGCGAAATCGGCCTCGCTTTCGCCCGGCTCGGCGTAGCGGTAGTGGCAGGGCGTGTCGGTCTGCACGAAGCGGTCGACCGGCAGGTCGAAGCCGTCCTGCACGTAGGCCAGCGCCGTCAGGCTGCCGGCGGCCACGGTCACGCCGTGATAGCCGCGCCGGCGCGAGATGATTTTCTTCTTGTCCGGCCGGCCGAGCGCATTGCTGTAGTACCAGACGAACTTGATCGCCGTGTCCACCGCCTCGGAGCCGGAATTGACCAGATAGACCTTCGACAGGTCGCCTGGCGCGATCTCGATCAGCCGCTCGCACAGCTCGATCACCGGCAGGGTGGAGCGGTGTGTGAAGGTGTGCATGAACGGCAGCGTGTCGAGCTGCCGCTTGGCCGCCTCGGCAAGGCGCGGCTCACTGAACCCCAGCGAGGCACACCACAGGCCGGCCAGGCCCTCGATGTACTGCTTGCCGTCGTCGTCCCACACGTAGATGCCCTCGCCCCGGGTGATGATGTGCGGGCCGCGCGCCTCGTGCGCCACCAGGTTGGTATAGGGATGCAGGGTATAGGCGACGTCGCGCGCCGCGGGTGAATTGGGTGCGAAGGACATGGGTGAACTCCCCGGCTCGTCGGAGCCGAAACCGGTACGGCTGTTGCGCTGGATTGAGCGGCTACCACTAGACCAGCGGCGGTGGCCATGCAACCGTCGTGACGTGCAAAAAAACGTGTGCGGGGCCGGGCCGGCCGGGCCGGGCCGAAGCCCAGCACGAAGGGGAGGCCCTATGCGCTGGACGACGATCACGCCGGACGATCACATCACCGCGCCGGACGGCTCCGAGATACGCCTGTTGCTGGAGACCGGCCGGGCCAGCACGGTTCACTGCACCCTGCCGCCGGGCGGCGTGTCGCTGGCCGTGCGCCACAAAACGGTCGAGGAGTTATGGTATTTCATCGGCGGGCAGGGCGAGGTGTGGCGCCAGCTGGGCGGGCGCGAGGAGACCGTGGCTGTGCTGCCCGGAACCTGCGTCAGTATCCCCCTGGGCGTCCACTTCCAGTTCCGCAACACCGGGCCTGAACCGCTGACCTTCGTGATCACCACGATCCCGCCCTGGCCGAACATGGACGAAGCGCCACGGGTGGCCGATCACTGGCCCGTGGGGTAATACCAACGGTCCTAGATATCGACCGATTTCACCGCGGCGATTTTGGTT
>JAZFZX010000071.1:0-15793 GCA_036444135.1 Kiloniellales bacterium
CCGACCTGGTCAAGCTCGGTTGGCTGAGCCGCCAGCGCTTGAAAGAGATCATCCAGCGCACCCGCGACGGCGGCGCGGAGATCATCGGGCTCCTGAAGACCGGTTCGGCCTTCTATGCGCCGGCGGCGGCGGCGATCACCATGGCCGAATCCTATCTCAGGGACAAGAAGCGCGTGTTGCCCTGCGCCGCTTACTTGAACGGCGAATACGGCGTGAGGCGTCTCTATGTCGGTGTCCCGGCGGTGATCGGGGCGGGCGGCGTCGAACGGATCGTGACCCTGGACCTGACCACCCGCGAGCGCAAGCAGTTCGACAAATCGGTGGCCGCCGTCAAGGGCCTGGTGGATGCGTGCAAGCGCCTGCAGCGGAAGAAGAAACCCGCCGCCAAGGCGGCCACCGGCAAACGGCGCGCTGCCGCGAAACCGGCCGCCAAGACACGCACTGCCGGCCAACGCCGTGCTGCCCCGAAGACGGGGAGCGCCGCCAAGGCGGCCACCGCCAAGACACCAGCAGGCGGCAAGAGGCGCGCCGGTGCCAAAGCGCGCGCCGGCGGCAGGGCGCGTCGGACGGCCAAGAAATAACCGGCCGCAGAGCGGACAGGACGGACGATGAACATCCACGAATACCAAGCGAAATCCTTGCTGGCGAATTTCGGCGTTGCGGTACCGCAGGGCGCCGTGGCCTTTACGCCCGAGGAGGCGGAAAACGTCGCCCGCGAACTGGGGGGGCCCATATGGGTGGTGAAGTCCCAGATTCACGCGGGGGGCCGTGGCGCCGGGCGCTTCCAAGACGATCCGGACGGCCCGGGCGGCGTGCGCCTGTGCAAGTCCCTGGAGGAGGTCAAGGAGAACGCCCGCAAGATGCTGGGCCACATTCTGGTCACCAAGCAGACCGGGGCGGCGGGCAAGGAGGTCAAGCGCCTGTACATCGAAGAAGGCTGCGACATCGCGCGCGAACTCTATTTGGGCATGCTGATCGACCGCGCAACCAGCCGGGTAACCGTCATGGCCTCGTCGGAAGGCGGCATGGAGATCGAGGAGGTGGCCGCCCGCACGCCGGAGAAGATCATCAAGGTGGCGATCGACCCGGCCTTGGGGTTGATGCCCTACAACGGCCGCAGGATCGCGTTTGGGCTGGGGCTCACGGGCAAGGAGGTCAGCGCGGCGGTCAAGTTCCTCATGGCCATGTACAAGGCGCTCAACACGCTCGACGCCTCGATCGTCGAGATCAACCCCTTGGTGATCACGGGCGACGGGCAGGTGATCGCGCTCGACGCCAAGATGAACTTCGACGACAACGCGTTGTTCCGCCAGAAGGACGTCGCGGAGCTGCGTGATAAGGACGAGGAGGACCCGCAAGAGCTCGAAGCGGCCCGCCACGAGCTCAACTACATCAAGCTCGACGGCTCGATCGGCTGCATGGTCAACGGTGCCGGGCTCGCCATGTCCACCATGGATATCATCAAGCTATATGGCGGTGAGCCGGCCAACTTCCTGGACGTGGGCGGCGGCGCAACGAAGGAGCGGGTCACCGTGGCCTTCAAGATCATCCTCGCCGACCCGAACGTGGAAGGCATCCTGGTCAACATCTTCGGCGGCATCATGCGCTGCGACGTGATCGCCGAGGGCGTCGTGGCGGCGGCCAAGGAGGTCAGCCTCACCGTGCCCCTGGTGGTGCGCCTGGAAGGCACCAACGTGGAGCTGGGCAAAAAGATCCTGGCCGAATCCGGCCTGACCATCCAATCGGCCGACGACCTGGCCGACGCGGCCGAGAAGGTCGTCAAGGCGGTGAAGGAGGCGGCGTAATGGCGGTCCTGGTCAACAAAGACACCAAGGTCATCTGCCAGGGTTTCACCGGAGCGCAGGGCACCTTCCACTCCGAGCAGGCGGTCGCCTACGGCACCCGGATGGTGGGTGGCGTGACCCCCGGAAAGGGTGGTACCACGCACCTTGATCTGCCGGTCTTCGACACGGTGGCCGAAGCCGCCGCCGAAACCGGCGCCGACGCGAGCGCCATCTACGTGCCGCCGCCCTTCGCCGCCGATGCGATTCTCGAGGCGATCGACGCCGGAATCGCGCTGGTGGTTTGCATCACCGAGGGCATTCCGGTGCTCGACATGGTCAAGGTCAAACGGGCGCTGGGCGGCTCCAGAACCCGTTTGATCGGGCCTAATTGCCCCGGAATCATCACGCCCGACGAATGCAAGATCGGCATCATGCCGGGGCACATCCACCGCCGCGGCAAGATCGGTATTGTATCGCGCTCGGGCACGCTTACGTACGAAGCAGTGGCCCAGACCACGGCGACGGGCCTCGGGCAGTCGACCTGCATCGGAATCGGCGGCGATCCGGTCAACGGCACCAATTTCATCGATTGCCTGGAGCAGTTCCTGGCCGATGACGAGACCGAAGGCATCATCATGATCGGCGAGATCGGCGGCACCGCCGAGGAGGAGGCCGCCGCCTTCTACGCATCATCGAAGACCCAAAAGCCGATGGCCAGTTTCATTGCCGGCGTCACCGCGCCGCCAGGCCGCCGCATGGGCCACGCCGGGGCCATCATCTCCGGCGGCAAGGGGACCGCGGCGGACAAGATCGAGGCTCTGCAGTCGGCCGGCGCACACGTGGCCGATTCACCCTCGGCAATCGGCAAGACCATGTTGCAGGCCATGGGCGGCTGATCGCATAACGGAAAAGGAGCGGTGCGGCCCCTATAGTAAGACCGCGCCGAAGCGGGAGATGTCGGAGCAGCAGGTTCTAGGCCAATCCTTGGGGCTGGGCCCCAACGCAGAGGTTCTTGCGGAACTCTACCGGCGCTTTCTGGAGGCGCCCGACAGCGTAGATACCGCCTGGCGGGGCTTCTTCAGCGACCTGGACGACGAAGCGCGCTCTCTTGTTGCCGGCGTGGCGGGCATCGACGGCGACGGCGCGTCGGGACCCGGCAGCGCGGCCGCGGTGGCCCTCGGCGTGGCCGGCGACCGCGACCTGACGGCCGACGACATCCGCTCCGCGACGCTGGATTCGATCCGCGCGCTCATGCTGATCCGTGCCTACCGGGTCCGCGGGCATCTGGAAGCCAACCTGGACCCCCTCGGCCTGGCCAAGCGGGTGCAGCACCCGGAGCTCGATCCTCTGACCTACGGGTTCACAGAGGACGACATGGAGCGGCCGATTTTCATCAACGGCGTGCTCGGCTACGAGACGGCGACGCTCAACGAGATCCTGCGAAGCGCGCGGGCCACCTATTGCGGCACCATCGGCGTGGAGTTCATGCACATTCAGGATCCGGCCCAGAAAGCCTGGATCCAGGAGCGTATCGAGAGCGTCGAAAACCGCACGCAGTACACGCCCGAAGAAAAGCAGGCGATCCTGCTGAGTCTGGCCAGGGCGGAGACCTTCGAGCGGTTCCTCGACAAGAAATACACCGGTACCAAGCGCTTCGGTCTGGACGGGGCGGAGGCCACGATCACGGCGCTCGAGGAGATCCTGCGCACCGGAGGCCGCCTGGGCATCAAGGAAGTCGTGCTCGGCATGCCGCACCGCGGACGGCTCAACGTCCTGGCCCACGTGATGGGCAAGCCCTTCTCGGCCATCTTCTCGGAGTTTCAGGGCGGCGCCGCGCATCCGGAAGACGTCGGCGGCTCCGGCGACGTGAAATACCATCTCGGCACCTCCTCGGACCGGGACTTCGGCGGCAACGAGGTGCACCTGTCGCTGACCGCCAATCCGTCGCATCTCGAGGCGGTGAACCCGGTGGTGGTGGGCAAGGTGCGCGCCAAGCAGGGGCAACTTGAAGACACCAGCCGATCCAAGGTCATGGCGTTGCTGCTGCACGGCGACGCCGCCTTCGCCGGCCAAGGCCTGGTCCCGGAGACCCTGGACCTGTCGGAACTCAAGGGCTACCGGACCGGCGGCACGATCCACTACATCGTCAACAACCAGATCGGCTTCACCACCAATCCGATAAATTCGCGCTCCGGCCCCTATTGCTCGGACGTGGCCAAGATGACCCAGTCCCCGATCTTCCACGTGAACGGGGACGATCCGGAAGCGGTGGTGCACATCGCGCGGATCGCGACGGAGTTCCGGCAGACCTTCAACAAGGACGTCGTGATCGACATGTTCTGCTACCGCCGGTTCGGTCACAACGAGGGTGATGAGCCGGCGTTCACGCAGCCGCTCATGTACAAGAAAATCGGGGCGCAGCCGTCGGCCCGGCAGATTTACGCCGATCGACTGGCCGATGAAGGCGTGCTCAGCAAGGAAGGCGGCGACGCCCAGGTCGCCAAGATAAACGCGGCACTGGAAGCGGATTTCGAGGCCGCGTCATCCTTCAAACCGAACAAGGCCGACTGGCTGGAAGGCGCCTGGAGCCACCTCGACATGGCCAAGGGCTGGGACGCCCGGCGCGGCAAGACAGGCGTTCCGATCGAGGTCCTGCGCGAGGTCGGCGCGGCCATTACCCGTTTTCCCGAGGGCTTCAAGGCCAACCGCAAGATCGTCCGCCAGCTCGACGCCAAGCGGCGTGCCCTGGAGTCCGGCGAAGGCATCGACTGGGCGACCGCCGAGGCGCTGGCCTTCGGGACGCTACTGGTGGACGGGGCCCCGGTGCGGCTGTCCGGACAGGACTCCAACCGCGGCACCTTTTCACATCGCCACGCGTGCCTGATCGACCAGGAGAACGAGACGCGTTTCGTGCCGCTCAACAACATTCGCGAGGATCAGGCACACATCGAGATCATCGACAGCCCGCTCAGCGAGGTCGCGGTGCTCGGTTTCGAATACGGCTATTCGCTGGCCGATCCACGGGCGCTGGTGTTGTGGGAGGCGCAGTTCGGTGACTTTTCCAACGGCGCACAGATCATCATCGATCAGTTCATCTCGTCCGGAGAGGTCAAGTGGCTGCGCATGTCCGGCCTGGTCATGTTGCTGCCGCACGGCTACGAGGGTCAGGGCCCCGAACATTCCTCGGCGCGTCTCGAACGCTTTCTGCAGGTCTGCGCCGAGGACAATCTTCAGGTGATCAACTGCACCACGCCGGCCAACTACTTCCATGCCCTGCGCCGGCAGATTTGCCGCAATTTCCGCAAGCCCTTGATCGTCATGTCGCCCAAGTCTCTGCTGCGGCACAAGCGGGTCGTCTCGAAGCTGGATGCCTTCGGGCCGGATCAGACCTTCCACCGGGTCATGTATTGCGACGAGATTCCGAGCGACAAGAAGGACGCCCGGCAGGTGGTGCTGTGCAGCGGCAAGATCTATTACGATCTGCTGGAGGAGCGCGAGAAGCGCGGCGTCAAGGATGTCCATTTCCTGCGCCTGGAGCAGATCTATCCCTTCCCTGCGGATGCCTTGTCCCAGGAGCTGGAGCCCTACAAACATTGCCACCTGGTCTGGTGTCAGGAAGAACCCCGCAATATGGGGGCTTGGCCCTTTGCCAGCACCTTCATCGAGGAAGTGGCCGAGGACATCGGTTGCAAACATCATCGGCCGCGCTATGCGGGCCGGGCGTCGGCGGCTTCGCCCGCCACGGGCATGTTCCAGCGCCACGTGCAGGAGCAGCAGGCGCTGATCGACGAGGCGTTCACGGTGGGCAAGAAGGCCATGAGCAGAATTGCCGCGCGCAAAGCGGCGTACGAAGCCAGAATGGGCAAAGTGAAGAAAACGGCGGCCAAGGCGAAAAGCGCGTGACGTCCATCGCGCCGACCGCCTGAAGGCGCCGCGATCTGAGGGGTCTGGGGAGCACGTATGGCGACCGACATCGTAGTGCCGACGCTGGGTGAATCGGTGTCCGAGGCGACCGTGGCGCAGTGGCTGAAAAAGGCCGGCGAGGCGGTTGGCCTGGACGAACCCCTCGTAGAGCTGGAAACCGACAAGGTGACCTTGGAGGTCAATGCGAGCATCTCCGGCGTGCTCGCGGAGGTTCTGGTGGAAGAGGGCGAGAACGTGGAGCCGGGTGCCCTGCTTGGCCGCATCGACAGCGGCGCGGTCGCGGCGCAGGCGCCGGCCCCTGCTCCCGAACCAACCCCAGCCCCGGAACCGGCCGCCGCGCCGGAGCCGGCGCCTCAGCCGCAAGCGGCCCCGGCGGCTGCCAATGGTGGTGCGACGGTCGAGATCGTGGTTCCCGTGATGGGGGAATCGGTCACCGAGGGCACCGTGGCGCAGTGGCTGAAGAAACCGGGCGAGGCCGTGGCCCAGGACGAGCCGCTGGTCGAGGTAGAGACCGACAAGGTGACGCTCGAGGTGAACGCCCCGGCGGCCGGCGTCTTGAGCGAGATCCAGGCCGCGGAAGGCGACACGGTGGAGGTGGGCGCCGTTCTCGGCATCATCGCTGCCGGCGCGGGCGCGCCGGCGCCAGCAGCCGAGCCCACGCCTGCCGCCGAAGCCGCCGCCGCGGCCGAGGCGGCGCCTGCACCAGCGCCGCAACCGGCGGCCGGCGATCGTGGCGGCGGGCTCGACCCCGCCGCCGCGGCGCGCAGCGGGCCGGGCCAAAAGATCTCCAAGGCCGACCTTCTGTCCTTCCTGGGGGCCGCGGGTCCGACCAGCGCAACGCTATCCCCGGCGGTACGCAAGCTGGTGGCAGACAAGGGCCTGGATCCCGCCACCATTCCCGCGACAGGGCCGGGCGGGCGGCTCACCAAGGAAGACGTGCTGGACTTCATCGAGGGCAAGACTCAACCGGTTTCCGCCGCCGCGCCGGCCCCGGCGGCCGCACCGGCCGCGGCCCGGGCACCGGAGCCGAAGCCGCCGGCGGGCGCGCGCGAGGAACGGGTGCGCATGACCAAGCTGCGCCAAACCATCGCCCGCCGCCTCAAGGAGGCGCAGGACACGGCGGCCATGCTCACCACCTTCAACGAGGCGGACATGACCGCGGTCATGGCAATGCGCGCCCGTTACCGTGACAGCTTCGAGAAAAAGCACGGAGTGCGCCTCGGCTTCACGTCGTTCTTCACCAAGGCGGTGGTCGGCGCCCTCAAGGAGCTGCCGGCGGTCAATGCCCAGATCGACGGCGACGAGATCGTCTACAAGAACTTCTACGACATCGGCATGGCGGTTTCCTCGCCGAGCGGCCTCATGGTTCCGGTGATTCGCGACTGCGACCGGAAGAGCTATGCCGAGATCGAAAGCACGCTGGCCGAGCTCGCCAAGCGCGCCCGCGACGGCAAGCTCACCCTGGACGAGATGACCGGCGGCACCTTCACCATCACCAACGGCGGGGTCTTCGGTTCGCTGCTCTCGACGCCGATCCTCAATATGCCGCAGTCGGGCATCCTCGGCCTGCACAAGATCCAGCAGCGCCCCATGGTGGTGGACGGCGAGGTGCAGGCGCGGCCCATGATGTATCTGGCGCTCAGCTACGACCACCGCATCATCGACGGGCGCGAGGCGGTGACCTTCCTGGTGCGGGTCAAGGACTTCATCGAAGATCCGGAACGCCTGCTGCTGGATATCTAGCGGGCCGGCCGCAAGCGGGCTGCCGCGATCGGGTGGTTGCGGTTGTCCGGCGCGGTTGTCCGTTGTCGGGACATGGGGCAAGCTATCCGCTGATCATTCGGGGATGAGGGACTCATGAGCGAGCAAGGCTACGATCTGGTGGTCGTCGGCGGCGGCCCCGGCGGCTACGTCGCCGCGATCCGGGCGGCGCAACTGGGCATGAAGGTTGCCTGCGTGGAAAAACGCGGCAGCCTGGGCGGCACCTGCCTCAACGTCGGCTGTAGTCCCTCCAAGGCACTGCTGCATTCCTCGGAACGCTTCGCCGAGGCGAGAGACCACCTGGGTGCTCAGGGCATCAAAATTTCCAAGCTGGACCTCGACCTCAAGACCATGATGGCCCGCAAGGACAAGGTGGTGAACGACCTCACCAAGGGCGTCGAGTTCCTGTTCAAGAAGAAGAAGGTGGATTACCTGGCCGGCACCGGCAGCATCCCGAAGGCCGGCGCGGTGACGGTCGCGCTCAACGAGGGCGGCGAGACAACGCTTTCGACCAAGAACATCCTGATCGCCACCGGCTCGGACTCCATGCCGCTGCCCGGCGTCGAGGTCGACGAGAAACGCATCGTGTCCTCCACCGGCGCGCTGGAGCTCGCCAAGGTGCCGAAACACATGGTGGTGGTCGGCGCGGGCGTGATCGGGCTGGAATTGGGCTCCGTCTGGTCGCGGCTCGGGGCCGAGGTCACCGTCGTCGAGTTCCTCGACCGCATCCTGCCCGGCATGGACGCCGAGATCGCCAAGCAAACGCAGCGGATCCTCGCCAAGCAGGGGCTTGCCTTCAAGCTGAGCCACAAGGTGACCGGTGCCAAGAGCGGCAAGAACGGCATCCAACTGGCGGTCGAGCCGGTCAAGGGCGGCGAGGCCGGGACGATCAAGGCCGACATCGTCCTGGTGGCGATCGGGCGGCGGCCCTACACCGAAGGCCTGGGACTGGAGGCTGTAGGGGTCGAAATGGACAATCGCGGCGTCATCCCGGTGGACGCGCGGTTCCAGACCAATGTTCCCAGCATCTATGCCATCGGCGACTGCGTGCCCGGGCCGATGCTGGCGCACAAGGCGGAGGACGAAGGCGTCATCTGCGTCGAGATGATGGCCGGGCAGTCCGGCCACATCGACTACGACCTGGTGCCGGGCGTGGTCTACACTTGGCCGGAGGTGGCCGGCGTCGGCAAGACCGAGGAAGACCTCAAGGAGGCCGGCGTCGAGTACCGCGTCGGAAAGTTCCCGTTTACCGCCAACAGCCGGGCGCGCACCATGGGCGAGTCCGACGGGATGGTGAAGATTCTGGCGGACAAGCGCAGCGACCGGGTGTTGGGCGTCCACATCGTCGGCCCGCTGGCCGGCGATCTTTTGGCCGAGGCGGTGCTGGCCATGGAGTTCGGCGCTTCGGCTGAGGACATCGCCCGCACCTGCCATGCCCACCCAGGCATGGGCGAGGCCGTCAAGGAGGCGGCGCTCGCCGTCGATGGCCGCCCGATTCACATGTAATTCAGCCTTGCGCGCAGCAATGTTCGCCAACTGTTGCCGGATCGGGCCGCGGGCCGCGGCCCCCGGTCCCGAGGCGATCCCGAGGTGATGACCTGCCGCCGAGACCGGCACGTTCAATGAGCGGTCCCCGCCTGATC
Source organism: Kiloniellales bacterium (assembly GCA_036444135.1). Lineage (GTDB taxonomy): Bacteria > Pseudomonadota > Alphaproteobacteria > Kiloniellales > JAKSDN01 > JAZFZX01. Next base: position 9,113 of record JAZFZX010000071.1, read on the forward strand.
GTGCTGCTGTGCGTCGCCGAGGTGTTGAGCATGACCGGCTTCGGCACCTTTCCCGGCTTGCTGCCCACCTTTCTCGACGCGTGGGGACTCAGCAACACCGAGGCCGGTTGGATCAACGGTATCTACTTCGGAGCCTACATGCTGGCCGTGCCGGTTCTGGTGGCGCTGACCGACCGGGTCGATCCGCGGCGGATTTACGCCTTTGCCGCCGTGCTCACCATCGTCTCCTCGCTGGCGTTCGGGCTGCTCGCCGAGGGCTTCTGGTCGGCGACCGCGCTCCGGGCGCTAGCCGGGCTCGGCCTGGCCGGCACCTACATGCCGGGCTTGAAGGCGCTGACCGACCATGTCAGCCCGCAGCATCACAGCCGGGCGGTCGCCTTCTACACCGCGACCTTCGGCATCGGGGCGAGCCTGTCGTTCCTCCTGGCCGGCGAGTTCGCGGCCTGGCTCGATTGGCGCTGGGCGTTCATTCTGGCAGGGCCCGGCCCGGTCCTGGCGCTGGCCCTGGTCTGGACCCTGGTACCGCCCAGCGCGCCCCATCATCTGCTGGCGCCGGTGCGCTTTTTGCTGGATTTCCGGCCGATCCTGCGAAACCGCGAGGCCATGGCCTACGTGTTGGCCTATTTCGCGCACAACTGGGAGCTGTTCGCCTTGCGCTCCTGGATCGTGACGTTCCTTGTCTTCGCGCAAGGTCTGCATCTGCCGGGCGCCCCCGGGACGCTCTGGAGCGCCACGGTCGTCGCCGCCATCATCAATCTGTTCGGCCTGCCCGCCAGCGTGCTCGGCAACGAGCTGGCGCAGCGCTTCGGGCGCCGCGGCGTGGTCGCCGCGGTCATGCTGACCTCCGCGCTGGTCGCTGCGGTGCTCGGGTTCCTGGCGGGCTTGCCGGTTCCCTTGCTGGTGGCCCTCTGCATCCTCTACGGCGTGACGGTCACCGGCGATTCGGCGTCGATCACCGCGGGTGTGGTCGCGGCCTCGGCGCCGGGCGAGCGCGGCGCGACCATGGCGGTCCACTCCTTCATCGGCTTTTCCGGCGCATTCCTGGGGCCGCTCGTATTCGGCGTCGTTCTCGACCTGACGGGCGGCGGCGGGAGCGTTCTGTCGTGGGGTCTGGCGTTCTTGTCGAGCGGGCTGGCGGTTGCGCTCGGCCCGTTGGCGATTGCGATCTTGAACCGCCCGCCGACGCCACGCGGCGCCGGCTGACGCCGGGGATTAGGGACTAACGAGCGGTTGAAAGCCGCGGGCACTCAGCCGCTTTGCCCGCCGCGCAGCACGTTTTCGAGCACGTCGAGCACGACGCCGGTCGCCCGTTCGATCAGGACCACGTCGTCGTCGATGATCAGGAATTCCTCGCCGATGCGCCACGGCAGGGCGGACCGCAGGTCTGATGGCAGATCCCGTTTGGCCAGACCCGGCGGCAGGGCGCCGCGTTCGTCGAGGTGCTTCTGCAGGCCCGGCGGCAGCTGATCGCGTTTGGCGAGCCCCGGCGGCAGGCCCTTGTTCTTGCCTTTCTTGGCTTTGCCGTGGCCGGATTCCTCTTCGTATTCTTCGTAGCGATCGCCGTTGTAGTAACGGCCGATGGTCCGCCGTTCGATCTCGCTGATCACGCCGGCGATCATCTCGTCGCTGGTGATTCGGCCGTCGGATTGCCCCGTCGGCGACTGCGCGGCAGCCGGCGCCGACAGTTGCAGCAAGGCGGCGGCCAGGGCGATGAGAACAAAGCGCATGGTTAACTCCAATTCATCGGGGACGTGTAGCCCCTCCAGTGATACGCAAATTCCTTGCGCGATCCTTAATATGCTTTGTGCGATCCGTAGTACGCTTCGCCGGCCGGCGCCATCCCCGATTTCCGGCCGGCGGGCCGGCTACCCGGCGGCCCGAGGATGGGCCCTGCGATAGACCGCCAGCAGACCCGCGGTGTCTACTTCGGTATAGCGCTGCGTGGTCGAGAGCGAGGCGTGGCCGAGCAGCTCTTGAATGGCCCGCAAATCACCGCCCCCGGCCAGCAGGTGGGTCGCAAAGCTGTGCCGCAGGGCATGCGGCGTCGCCGTTTCCGGCAAGTCCAGCAGCCGGCGCAGCTCGGCCAGCCGCTGCTGAACCTGGCGCGGGCCGAGGGGACCGCCGCGGATGCCCACGAAGAGCGGCCCTTCGGCGGCCAGATGGTGGGGGCAGACGGCGACATAGTCCCCGATGGCGGTCACCACCAGGGGCAGAAGCGGCACGCCGCGCTGCTTGCGGCCCTTGCCGGTGATCGTCAGGCTCTCCTGCCCGGGGGTGGGCGCGTCGCGCCGCCGCAGGCTCAAGGCCTCGCCCAGGCGCAGACCGCAGCCGTAGAGCAGCAGGCAGACAGCCGCGTCGCGTTTGCAGACCCAGGGCCGCTCGTCGATGCCGCCGACCGAATCCATCACTTCGCCGGCCTCGCGCTGGCTGAGGGCCCGGGGCACCGATCGCGGCACCTTGGGCGTGCGGATCGCGGCGATCGCGGCGTTTTCCGCCAGCCCATGTTTCTGCAGCCACCGGAAGAAACCGCGGACGACGGACAGCGCGCGGGCCGTCGAGGTGCGCTGGAGGCCGCGGCCGGCGCGCGCAGCCAGCCAGCCCCTGAAGTCGCCGGGCCGGAGTGCCGCCAGGTTCGTGAGCGCCGGCGCGGCGCCCAGGTGTTCGTTCAGGAACAGAAGGAAATCGGTGAGATCCCGCCGGTAGGCCGCCACCGTATGTGGCGAGGCCTGCCGCTCTTTGGCCAGCCAGCGCTGCCAATCTGCAGTGGCGGCCTCCAGATCCGGCGCCAGGCGCCCGGCGAGCGCACTCATGCTCATCCCATCGCCAAGGTTTCCGTCCGTTTCCGGTATTTCGACGGCAGACCCGTCTGCGAGTGGGCGCTTCAGTCGGGAAGTTTGAGCCATGTCCGGATGCAGCGCTCCAAGGCCCGGGCAAGGAAGGTCAAAAGCTCGGTTCGCTGGCCCTCGCGGAACTGCTCGGGCCGCCGGGATCCCAGGGCCAGCAACGCCGGCGGCGTCTTGCGGCTGACCGACAGGCGGATCAGCGCTTGCGACCGGATCAAACTGGATGCGGCGCCGAACAAGGTGGCCTGGCTCTTGGTCGTCTTGACGAGCGTGACGCTGCGCCCGCGGCCGATCACGTCGTCCACGGTGCCCAATTCGAGCTGGACCAGCCCGCCGAGGCGCACCGGCGGCAGCTCCTCCGTCGCCTGTTCGACGCCGAGTGCCACGGCGTCTAGATCGAGAATAACGGCCAGGTCGGTGGTCACGGTCTCGATCAGCTGTTCGAACGAGCGGGCCGAGAGCAGCGCCAGGGTCGCGCGATGCACCCGTGCCTGGACGGCCATGTTGAGGCGGCCGACGGCCACCAGGTTGTCGTGCGCCTGGTTGACCTCGGCCAGTTGGCTGCGCAGCCGCTCGACCAGGAAGAGTTGCAGATCCACGACCCGGTCGCCGCGGTCGGACGCGGGCGAACTCAGGATCTCCAGCACCTCTGGATGGTCGGTGAGGAAATTGGGGTGACGCCGCAAATAGGCCACGACCTGGTCGGCGGCCGGCAGCTCGTCGTCCAGCGCCCGCTGAACGGCGGACTCGGCGCTCGCCCGTTCAGGCGCGCCGTCGCTGTGGCGCTGCGTCATCGGCTTCGCCGGCCGCCGGCCGGTTCAGGATGGACTGGCCGGTCTTGGCCCAGTCGTCGAGGAAGGCCTCCAGGCCGCGGTCGGTCAGCGGGTGCTTGAACATGGCGCGCAGCACGGCGGGCGGAACCGTCGCCACATGCGCCCCCATCTTCGCCGCCTCGACCACGTGGATGGGGTGGCGCACGGAGGCCACCAGTACCTCGGTCGTGAGGTACGGATAGGCGTCGAAAATTTCCAAGATGTCCGAGATGAGCCCCAGGCCATCTTCGGCGATGTCGTCGAGCCGGCCCACGAAGGGCGAGACGAAAGCCGCGCCGGCCTTGGCGGCGAGCAATGCCTGGGCCGGTGAAAAACAGAGCGTGACGTTGACCCGAATGCCTTCGTCCGTGAGCACCCGGCAGGCCTTCAGCCCCTCCGGCGTCAAGGGCACCTTGACGATAATGTTGGGGGCCACCTCCGACAGGCGCCGGCCTTCGGACAGCATGGAGGCGTGATCGATCGCGGTCACTTCGGCGCTGACCGGGCCCGGCACGATTTCGCAGATCTCCGCCAAAACCTCGAAGAAATCCCGGCCGGTCTTGGCGACCAGCGAGGGATTGGTGGTCACGCCGTCGACCAAGCCGGTCGAGGCCAGATCCTGGATTTCCGCAACGTCCGCGGTATCGACGAAAAACTTCATGAGCGCGTTGCCGTTCCTGCCCTGGCGTCTGCCATTGGAAACCACATCCGCGGCGCCAAAGGACCTGTGCCCTCCGCCACCACTCCTTTAGAGTGTAGCCGATGCCCGACCGCCGCGCCAGCGCCGCTCAAAGCCGCCCGCAGCCTGCGCCCGCGGGTAGTGCCGGGGACGACCGTGCCGACCACCCCCCGGGCTCGCGAGAGGCGCGCGTTTCAGTCCTATTGCCGCTGCCTCTCGACCGCGCTTACGACTATGCGGTGCCCCCTGGGGTGGCCCTGGCGCCCGGCGACCTGGTGCGGGTGCCGTTGGGCAGCCGCGAGTTGGTCGGCGCGGTCTGGGAACCGGGCCCCGACTCGGGCGAGGTGTCGCCGGGGCGTCTCAGGCCGGTCGTGGCGCGCTACGACTTTCCGGCGCTGCCCGCGGTCGAGCGCCGCTTCATCGAATGGCTAGCGGCCTATGTCATGGCGCTACCGGGCGCGGTGCTGCGGATGGCGCTCAACGTGCCGCAGGCCCTGGAGCCGCCCAGGCCGGTCATTGCCTACCGCCCGGCGCCCGGCGTGGCCGCCGAGCAGCTCGAAATGCCGCGCATGACCCCGGCGCGGCGGCGCGTGCTGGAGGTCCTGCAGGACGGTCCGGCGCGCCCGGCCATCGAGTTGGCCCGCGCCGCAGGCTGCGGCCCCTCGGTGGTCAAGGGTCTCGCCAAGACGGGCGTTCTCGAGACGGTCGAACTGCCGCGCCCGCCGGCCTTCGAGGTGCCGGACTGGCAGCGCCAGGGCGTTAGCCTCTCCGAGAAACAAGCGGCCGCGGCACGGGCGCTCCGGGCACGGGTCGCGGTGACAGACGGACAAGCGGTGACAGACGGAGAAGCAGTGGCAGACGGAGAAGCGGTGGAAGGAGAGGGGCCCGGCTTCTCGGTCACCTTACTCGACGGCGTGGCGGGGGCCGGCAAGACCGAGGTCTATCTGGAGTCGGTCGCCGCCGCTTTGGAGGCCGGCCGTCAGGCGCTGGTGCTGCTGCCGGAGATCGCGCTGTCGGCGCAGTGGCTGGGGCGCTTCAGGCGCCGCTTCGGAGTCACGCCGGCGGAGTGGCACTCCGACCTGAGCGCGGCCCAGCGGCGAGTCACCTGGCGCGCGGTGGCCCTGGGCGAAGCCCGCGTCGTGGTCGGCGCGCGCTCGGCCTTGTTCCTGCCCTATCCCGACCTGGGCCTGATCGTCGTCGACGAGGAACACGACACCGCCTTCAAGCAGGAGGACGGCGTCATCTACCACGCGCGCGACATGGCCATCGTGCGGGCCCAGTTGGGGGCGATACCGGCGGTGCTGGTCTCTGCGACGCCGTCCCTGGAGACGCTGACCAACGTCACGGCCGGGCGCTACCATCGCCTGGACCTGCCGGAACGCTATGGCGCCGCGCGCATGCCGGAAGTGGTGCTGGTGGACCTCCGCGAGAACCAGCCGGAACGCCTGGGCGCTGCGGGTCCCGGATGGCTCTGCGGGCAGCTGCGAAGCGCGCTGGCCGAGACCTTCGAACGGGGCGAGCAGGCGCTCTTGTTCATCAACCGGCGGGGCTACGCGCCGCTCACCTTGTGCCGGACCTGCGGGCACCGGCTGCACTGCCAGAACTGTACGGCCTGGCTGGTTGCACACCGTTTGGCGGGGCGCATTCAATGCCATCACTGCGGCTTCGCGGCGGCCCTGCCGGAGCACTGTCCGGAATGCGGCGCCGAGGGCACCTTGACGGCCTGCGGACCCGGCGTGGAGCGCCTGGCCGAAGAGGTGGCCGCGCTCTACCCCGACTGCCGCTACCGCGTCGTCTCCAGCGACACCTTGGCCGGGCCGGCTGCGGCAGCCGAACTCGTGGAGGCGGTTCAGGCGCGCGAGGTCGATCTTCTGATCGGCACGCAAATCGTCGCCAAAGGCCACCATTTTCCGTGGCTCACCCTGGTGGGCGTGGTCGACGGCGATCTCGGACTGGCGGGCGGCGATCTGCGCGCGGCCGAACGCACCTATCAGCTGTTGCACCAGGTGGCGGGCCGCGCCGGGCGGGCCGAGCGGCCGGGGCGGGTCCTGGTGCAGACCTATGACGCCAGCCATCCGGTCATGCAGGCCCTGGTTTCCGGCGATCGGGACCGCTTTCTGGAGGCCGAGGGAGAGAGCAGGAAGGCGGCGGGCATGCCGCCCTACAGCCGGCTGGTGGCCTTGATCCTGGCCTGCCGCGACGAGTCGCTGCTCGACCGGGCGTGCCGGCGGCTGGCCAGACATGCGCCGCAGGACGCCGGGATCGAGGTGCTGGGCCCGGCGCCGGCGCCGCTGGCCGTGTTGCGCCGCCATCACCGCCGCCGCTTTCTGGTCAAGGCGCCGCGCGG
>JAZFZX010000072.1:0-2283 GCA_036444135.1 Kiloniellales bacterium
GCGCCAAGCGCGGAACATCACCAAACTCATGACCGTCAAGGCGCCGGACCGTCTGATCGCGGACCTCGCCCACTACAAGGCCAGCGACCCGGAATGCGGTATCCGCCAAGCCCACGTCTATCCCCTGGGCGGCCTGCGCCGCTCGGCGCTTTGGGTTTACGCCGTGCTGGACAGTGATTTCACGCTCGGCAAAGACGACCGGTCCTTCACGATCGACCGGGAAATCCCTTAGGCCCGGAGCCGAGGCAACCGATGGTGCATCGCTCAGATCAGGAATTTGCCCTCGCGAATCCGGCAATTCAACATATAGTCACAGCGGCCAACGCCAGCCCTTCGCGTTTCGGCCGCGTGCCAAGGAGATAAGCAGGCATGACCCACACCGTCCTATCGTCGGACAAGAAGGAGATCGTCATCGGTTTCGACCGGCCCTTCTGCATCATCGGCGAGCGCATCAACCCGACCGGGCGCAAGAAGCTGGCCGCCCAGATGGTCGCCGGGGACTTCAGCACCGTCGAAGCCGACGCCGTGGCCCAGGTTGAGGCGGGCGCTCACATGCTGGACGTCAATGCGGGCATCCCGCTTGCCGACGAGCCAGGCATTCTGGCCAAAGCGGTGCAGCTCGTGCAGTCGCTGGTGGACGTGCCGCTGTCGATCGATTCTTCGATTGTCGAAGCGCTCGAAGCCGGGCTTGCGGTCTACAAGGGCAAACCGCTGGTCAACTCCGTCACGGGCGAAGAGGAGCGCTTGGAGGCGGTGTTGCCGCTGATCAAGAAATACGGGGCCGCGGTGGTCGCTATTTCGAACGACGAGACCGGCATCTCGGAGGACCCCGACGTGCGCTTCGAGGTGGCGCGGAAGATCGTGCACCATGCGGCCGATTACGGCATTCAGCCGAGCGACATTGTGGTGGATCCGCTGGTGATGCCGGTGGGCGCCCTGGGCAATGCCGGCTGGTCGGCCTTTCGTCTGATTCGCCGGCTGTACGAAGAGCTTGGCGTCAACACCACTTGCGGCGCATCCAACATCAGCTTCGGCCTGCCCAACAGGCACGCGCTCAATGGGATCTTCCTGGCCATGGCGGCCGGCGCCGGCATGACTTCGGCCATCATGAACCCGCTGCACCAGGAGGAATTGACCGCCATCATGGGGGCAAACGTGATGAACGGTGTCGATCCCAACTGCGGACGCTGGCTGCGCCGCTTCCGCGACCCAGCGCCCGAAGGCAGCCGCGTCGCGGAGCGCCGGGAGCGCCGCCGCCGTAGGGGTTAGCAGACTCGTGAGCGAAGAGGCCCTCATTGTCTTCACGCCGTCCGGCCGGCGCGGCCGTTTCGCGCTCGGCACGCCCATCCTGACGGCGGCGCGCAGCCTGGGTGTCGATGTCGATTCCGTGTGCGGCGGGCGGGGCCTGTGCGGCCGCTGCCAGATCACGCTCAGCGAGGGTGAATTCGCCAAGCACGGTATTTCCAGCCGGCCCGATCACCTGACCGCGGTCAACGACGTCGAGACCGGCTACGATGCCGAGCGCGGGCTCAAGACCGGCCGGCGGCTGTCCTGTCAGGCCCTCCTGCAGGGCGACGTCGTCATCGACGTGCCGCCGGACAGCCAGGTCCACAAGCAGGTCGTGCGCAAACGCGCCGAGGCGCGGGCCATCGAGCTCGACCCGGCGATCCGCCTGCACTACGTCGAGGTGGAAGAGCCCGACATGCACAACCCCTCGGGCGACCTGGAGCGGCTGCAGCAGGCGCTCAAGGAACAATGGGGAATGGACGAACTGCAATGCGACCTGCGGGTCCTGCAGACGCTTCAGAAGGCCCTGCGCGACGGCCAGTGGAAGGTCACCGTCTCCGTCCACCGCGGCATCGTTCTGACCAACGCCTGGCCGGGCTTCGTCGATCAGGCCTATGGCTTGGCCGTGGACGTGGGATCCACCACAGTTGCCGCGCATCTGTGCAACCTGTCGACCGGCGAGGTGGTGGCCTCGTCCGGCATCATGAACCCGCAGATCCGCTTCGGCGAAGACCTGATGAGCCGGGTCTCCTACGTCATGATGCACCCAGGCGGCGAGGTGGAGATGACCGCCGTTATCCGCGAGGCCATCAATACGCTGACCGAAGAGGTCGCCGCCGAGGCCGGCATCGACAAGGAGCAGATCCTCAACGCGACCTTCGTCGGCAACCCGATCATGCACCACCTGCTGCTCGGCATCGATCCGACCGAGCTGGGCGGCGCGCCCTTTGCGCTCGCCACCAACTCCGGCATGACGCTCTGGGCCGAAGAGATCGA
>JAZFZX010000073.1:0-3045 GCA_036444135.1 Kiloniellales bacterium
GAAAAAGAAGCTGGCCCCGAAGGCGTGCGCCGAGCGCAGCAGATTGCCCAGGTTCATGGGCTTGCTGATTCCCTCGACACCGATGGCGAAGTAGCCGCGCATGAGAAACCGCCGTGCGGGATGGTCCACGTCCGGGCGCGAAGCCTTGCACAGCGCGGGCGGCCAAGGCAAGTTGCTGGGCCAGCGAAGGGGATGGAGCGCAGCCGCGGCCGCAGCGGGACAGAGCAGCTCATGGCCACAGTGGAAGAAGTCGCACCGGCCGAACCGCTCTGGGTCGAGGTGACCCGCGGCGATTTGGTCGAAAGCCGCCACCGGGCGAGCGCCGCCGTCGTCGACGCGGAAGGCCGCGTGGTGCTACGGGCCGGCGACATCGCGGCGGTTATCTATCCGCGCTCGGCGGTCAAGCCGATCCAGGCGCTGGCGTTGGTCGAATCCGGGGCCGCGGAGGCCTACGGCGTCAGCGACGCCGAGGTCGCGCTGGCCTGCGCCAGCCATGCCGGGGAACCGCGCCACGTCGCCGCGGTGGCGGCCTGGCTGGAGCGGATCGGCCGCACGCCCGACGATCTGGAATGCGGCACGCACCTGCCGTACAGCTGGCAGGCCACGACCGAGCTGCTGCGGGCCGGCCAGGCCCCCAGCCTTCTTCAGAACAACTGCTCGGGCAAGCACACGGGCTTTCTCACCCTCGCCCTGCACCAGGGCTGGCGCACTGGGGGATACATCGATTACGCCCACCAGGTTCAACAACGCGTGCTGGGCATCCTCGAATCCATGTGCGGCCTGGACCTGGGCCAAGCGCCTTGGGGCATCGACGGTTGCGGCATTCCGACGATCGGCGTTCCGCTGGGCAACGTCGCCCTGGCCATGGCCCGCCTGGCGGTGCCGGACGATCAACCGGACCGCCGCCAAGCGGCCTGCGCCCGCGTCCGCCAGGCCATGACGGCGGAGCCTTTCATGATCTCCGGCAGCAGCCGGTTCTGTACCCGCGTGATCGAGACGACGGCCGGCCGCGCATTGGTGAAGGTGGGCGCCGAAGGCGTCTATGGCGCCACGTTTCCGGATCTGGGCCTCGGCGCGGCACTCAAGGTCGAGGACGGCGCCGGGCGCGGCGCCGAAGTGGCCCTGGGTTACCTGTTGCGCAGACTGGATGTGATCGGCGAGGCCGAGGCCGCCGCGCTCTCCGATCTACTCGAGCCGCCGGTCACCAACCGGGCCGGGCGCATCGTCGGCCGCCTGCGCGTTGCCAACGACGATGCCGCAGGATAACGGCCAGGGCCCGGACGGCCCGCCGGGCGACCCGGTGTTGGCGCAATACGAGGCCTATCCCTACCCCGCCCGCGATCCGGACGACGAAGCCAAGCGCCTGATCAGCGGCTCGCCCAGCAGCCTGCCGGAGGTGAACCACTACCTGTTCGAGGGCCGCCGCGATTTCACGCAAGGCTTCCGGGTCCTGGTGGCTGGCGGCGGCACCGGCGACGCCGCGATCATGGTGGCGCAGCAGCTCGCCGCCCTGGGCGGTCCCGGCGAGGTCGTCTATCTCGACATCTCCGCCGCGGCGCGCCGGGTGGCCGAGGCGCGCGCCGAGGCCCGTGAACTCGCCAACATTCGCTTCATCACCGCGCCGCTCGCGGATCTGCCAGATCTCGATCTCGGGCGCTTCGACTACATCGATTGCTGCGGCGTCCTGCACCACCTGGAGGACCCCTCCGCGGGCCTCCGCACGCTCACCGCCGTGCTGGCCGAAGGCGGCGGCCTCGGGGTGATGCTCTACGGCGCGTTGGGGCGCACGGGCGTCTATCCCTTACAGGAGGCTCTGCGGGACCTGGGCCGCGGACTGCCGCTGGACGCGAAGGTGGACCTCACGCGCCGGCTTCTGGCGGACCTGCCGGCCAGCAACTGGTTCCGGCGCAACCCCTTCCTGGGCGATCACAAGCGCAGCGACGCGGAGCTGGTCGATCTGCTGCTGCACGCCCGGGACCGGGCCTATCGGGTGAGCGAGGTGATCGGCCTGTTGGCCACGGCGGGTCTGGCGCCGGCGGCCTTCGTCGAACCCCTGCGCTACGACCCGGCCACTTACCTGCGTGATCCGGGCTTGCTCAAGCGCCTGGACGGCCTCTCCGGCCATGAGCGGTCCGCCTTGGCCGAGATCCTGGCCGGCAACATGAAGACGCACGTGGTCTACGCCGCCCCGCAGGCCGAGGCAGGGAACCGCGTGGCCAAACCGGAGGGGCCGGAGGCGGTGCCGCTGTTGAGCGACACCGACGGCCCGGCACTCGCCGAGGGCATCCGGGAAAGCCTGAGCCTCACGACGGATTTGGGCGGCTTGAAGGTGCGGTTCCCCCTGCCGCGCCTGACGCCGGCGATCCTTCCGCGAATCGACGGAAAGGCGTCGCTGGGCGAGATCCACGCGGGCCTGCAGGCCCTCGACTCCGGGCTAGACTGGCCGCAGTTCAAGGCGCAGTTCGACCAGCTCTACCGGGTGCTGAACGGTCTCAATCGCCTGCTGATTCGCTACCCGGCCTCGCGGGCGAAATAGATGATGTCGAGCGGCGGCGGCGCCACCGCGGTCTCGCTCAGCATGGCGTGAACCTGGCCGCGGTGATGGGTCTGGTGGTTGAACACCGTGGCCAGCATGAGATGCACGGGCAGCGCCTGTTCCTCCGGCGCGGTGATCATGCGAAAGCGCCGCTCTTGCGACAGGCCCGCGTCATCGAAACCCTCGACCAGCGCGACGATCAGCGCGTCTTCGGCCTGCCGCGCCGCGCGCAGGTCCGCGAAGTCGTCGTAGAGGATCTGGTCCAAGCTGGAGATACCGGCGTCTGTACCCTCCACGCGCCCGAACCACAGCCGGTCCACGACCAGCAGGTGGTTCAAGGTTCCGTGGACGGAAGTGAAGAAGGCGCAGGCGCGAGATTCGCAGTATTCGGCCTCCGGCAGGCTCGAGACCGCCTCGTAGAGCCGCCGGTTGGCCCAGGCGTTGAAGCCGGCCAGCAGGCGAAAGTGTTCGTCCAGCATGAGCGAAGTCCCCGGTCAGGTTGAGCCCGG
>JAZFZX010000074.1:0-11067 GCA_036444135.1 Kiloniellales bacterium
TCGTCGATCTGGATGTGGCGGCAGCCGGCCTCGGCCAGCGCCAGGACCTCCGCATTGAGGGCCTCGGCCAAGTCGCGGCCCAAGGCCTTGGGATCACCGTAGTGGCCGTCGGAGACCGTGTCCGAGATGGTCATGGGTCCGGGCAAAGTGATCTTCACCGGGCAGTCGGTGCAGGCCTGCGCCGTGCGCCAGTCGTGGGCCAGGAAATGCCCGCGCGCGGCGATCGGGCCGGTGATGGTCGGCAGCTTGGCCGAATAGACGCCACGCACCATCTTTTCCGTCAGGTTCTCGAAGTCGAACCCGTCCAGGTGACGGCAGTGGTAGTGGATATAGTTCTCGCGTCGCACTTCGCCGTCGGTCGGAATGTCGATGCCGGCGCCCACCTGGTCGTCGATCACGTCCTTGACGCCGCGGGCAAAGATCTCCTCGGCCTGGTCGCCCAGCGCCTCGACGGCCTTCGCCCAGCCCATCGTGGGTTCTGCCGTGTCCGGGCCCGACGGGATATTGAACCAGTCGGGCACCGCTATGTAATCGGGCTTGGGATAAGCCCCGATCGTCGTGGTCGTGAGGCCCATGGCCGTGTTTCCTCTCTCAAGCCTTCTGCGCGCCATAATAGAGGGTGACCGTGTGCGTCGCCTCGGCGAAAAACAGCCAGCGTTCGATCAGAACGCCCAGCGAGCCTGACAGCGCGGCGGCCACCGCCGCGACAGCCGCCCCACCGCCGATTCCGGGAATGACGGCCAGGAGCAGAATGAACGGCACGATGGCGCCGAGCCCCACCGCGAGCCGGCGCAGGCGGTCCGCGTGTTTGCGGCCAACCTGATAGCCCATCTCGTGCAGAAGATAGTTCTCTTCCGTGTGGGGCCGGTCAAGCAAACGTACGCCGCCGGGTGCGTCGAGGCCCGTCGCGCTGGCCACCGTCGAGGTGCTCTCGTCGTTGCCGACCCGGATCCAATAGACGACCTTGAGGCCCCAGGCCGCCAGGATGGCCACGAGCGCCAGCAAGGGTGCCGCGGTGCCGGGCCAGGCAAACAGCGTCAGCAAAGCGGTCAGCCACAGCGCGCCCGTCATCACCGCAAAGCTCATGTAAATGGGAACCACAAGAGGGTGGCGCCACTGGCGAATCGGCTTGAGCGAGGCGTAGATCCAGCCGGTGCAGAAGACGGTCCCGACAGCGCCCAGCGCGGCAAGGATTGCGAGCACGCCCCACACGCCGCCAGTCGCCTCGAAGCCGATCCAGCCGATGGCCAACAGACCCGCCGGAACATAGGTCGCGCTGGCCATCACGCCCTCGCGGGATAGCCACGACGAACGCCACTGGCTGAGCGCGCGCCAGGCGCGCTCGGGATGACTCAGATGCAAAGTCGAGGCCGTCAAGCCGGCGCTAATCAAGCCCAGTGCCAGGACCAGCCCGGTCAGACCGAACCAGCGGTCCGCCGGCACCAGGCCCCCCGGCGCCCCCAGGGCGAGCAGAAACAGCAGCCCGTAGCCCGCGCCGGAGGCAGTGGTGAAAACGATGATCGAGGGCGCCGGATGCATGGGCGCCTCAAAGCGACAACATGCGGTCTACCCAGCCGAGAAAGCCGCCTTCCGGGTCGGCCGACGGCAAGGCCGTGGCGGCGGCCGTCACATCCGGCTTCTGTGCCGCTCTGGGACGGGGCGGCAGGTACTTGTTGGTGGGCCGGTAGCCCATCTCGGGCATGAGGTCCATGCCGCCGCGCTCGGCGACCAGCTGCGAGACGTCGGACTCGGGATCGGCCAGGTCGCCGAAGTGGCGGGCGTGCGCCGGGCAGGCGTTGACGCAGGCCGGCTGGCGATCGGCTTCGGGGATGTTCTCGTTGTAGATCCGGTCGATGCAGAGGGTACATTTCTTCATCACCCCGCCGACCGGATCCATCTCGCGCGCGCCGTAGGGACAGGCCCAGGCGCAAAGACCGCAGCCGATGCAGCGTTCCTCGTCGACCAGGACGATGCCGTCCGCCTCGCGCTTGTAGGAGGCGCCCGTGGGGCAGACGGTGACGCAGGCCGCGTCCTCGCAGTGCAGGCAGGACTTCGGGAAATGGACCGTGCGGCTGTTCGCACCCTCGCCGGCCTCGAAGCTGTGCACCCGGTTGAGCCAGGCACCGATCTGCCCTTCGCCATAGGGATTGAGGTCGCTGAGCGGCGCCGGATAGCCGCCGGTGTTCCATTCCTTGCAGCTCACGACACAGGCGTGGCAGCCAACGCAGGTGTCCAGGTCGATCACCAGGCCGAGACGCTTGGCCGAGGGCGCTGCCGGCAGACTGGTCATGCCCCGTCTCCCGGCGGAAGGCCGTCGCCCGTCTTGCGGTGGAACGCCGCCCCGTAGCGCAGCTGCCGCGGCGGCGGTTCGAGGCCCGGCGGCCTTTGGATGGGCGGAAACTTCGGCATCGATTCCGCCGCCTCGCCCGGCGCGGCCTTCTCGAGCCGGACCCGCAGGTCGTACCAGGCTGCCTGTCCGGTGATCGGGTCGGCACTGGCATAGCGGTAGCCGCTTTCCCGCTCGGGCAGCAGCTCGTCGATCAGGTGATTGAGCAGGAAGCCCTTGGTCGCCTCACCGGCGTCCGGGGCCAGGTTCCAGGCGCCGGCACGCTTGCCGATCGCGTTCCAGGTCCACACCGTGCGGCGGTTGACGCCTTCCATGAGGCGCGCCTGGGCCTTGATGCGGCCGTTGCGGCTCTCGAGCCAGACCCAGTCATCGTCGGCGATGCCGTGCGCCTCGGCCAGCACGCGCGGGATGTAGAGGCGGTTATCGCCATGAATCTGGCGCAACCAGGCGTTCTGTGAACCCCAGGAGTGGTACATGGCCATCGGCCGCTGGGTGATGGCGTAGAGCGGGTATTGTTCCTCGTTGCCCACCTGGTCCTCGAACGGCGGATACCAGAAGGGCAGGGGATCGAAGTAGGTTTCGACCCGTTCCCGGTGCATCTCCGGCGGCTGCACGGGGCCGTGACCGCGGGCGGCCAGCCGGAAGCGCTGCAAGATCTCGCTGTAGAGCTGAAAGATCACGGGGTCGGCGTCCGACTTGAAGCCCATGTCCACGGCGTAGTCCAGATAGGCCCGGTTGGCGTGCTTGAAATAGCGCGCCTCGGGGGCCAGCTTGGCGTGCCAGAAGCAGCCGTTTTCGACGTAACGCTCGAGTTGCCGCGGGTTGGGTTCGCCGCGGCCCTCCTGGTCCCCGTCCGCGCCCCGCCATCCGGCCAGGTTGCCGACGCCCGGCTGACGTTCGTGGTTGACGATGTAGTCGGCGTATCCGCCGGGATACTTGGGCGTGCCGTCCTCGTTCGTCATGCCCGGAAGGCCCAGCCGGGCGCCCAAGTCGAGCAGCACCTCCTGGAACGCCCGCACGTCGCGGTCCGGTGCAACGACGGGCTGGCGGATGGCGTCGCCCGGGCCATCGGCGGTGCAGATCGGACGGTCGAGCAGCGAGATGCAATCCCAGCGCTCGAGATAGGTGGTGTCGGGCAGCACCAGGTCGGCGTAGGCCACCATCTCCGAGAAATAGGCGTCCGAGTAAATGATCCGGGGAATGCGGTACGCCCCGGTCTCGGAGTCCTTGTCGGTCAGCATGGCGATGGTTTCGGCCGTGTTCATGGCCGAATTCCAGGCCATGTTGGCCATGTACAGGAACAACGTATCGATGGGGTAGGGATCACCCTTCCAGGCATTGGTGATGACCATGTGCATCATGCCGTGGGCGGCGAGCGGTGCCTCCCAGGAAAACGCCTTGTCGATCCTCAGCGGCGTCCCGTCGTCGGCCAGCAACAGGTCCTCCGGGCCGGTCGGAAAGCCGAGCGGCGGCCCGGGCAGGGGGCAGTTGGGGCGAACCTGCCCCGTCTTGCCGGCGGGCTTCGTGTTCGGGGGCGCGGGGCGCGGGAAGGGCGGCTTGAAACGGAACCCGCCGGGCACGTCGATGCTGCCCAACAGGACCTGCAGCAGGTGGATGGCGCGGCAGGTGTGGAAGCCGTTGGAGTGAGCCGAGATGCCGCGCATCGCGTGCATCGAGACCGGGCGGCCGATCATCTTCTCGTGCCGCCGCCCGGCCCAGTCGGTCCAGGGCTGGTCCACCACCACCTCGTGCTCGAAGGCGGCTTCGGCCAGCTCCGCGGCGATGCGCTGGATCGTCCCCGCCGGAATGCCGCAGACCTTGGCGGCGGCCTCGGGCGCGTAGGCGCTGTCGAGATAGCGTTCGGCCAGCAGATGGAAGACCGGCTTTGCGGCGCGGCCGTCGGGCAGGGTGACCGACCCCTTGAGGGCCGCCGCGGCGTCGGGATCGAGCGCCGGCCGCACGGCGTTCCGCCGCCGGTCCCAGCACAGAATCCTGCCTTCGTCATCGCGGGCGAACAGGCCGTCTTCCGCGCCGCCCGGATCGTCGATTACCAGCCACGGCGCGTTGGTGTAGCGCAGCAGGTAATCGACATCGACCCGGCCGGCGCGCAGCAGCTCGTGGATCAGCGCCAGCACGAACATGCCGTCGGTGCCGGGCGTGATCCCGAGCCACTCGTCGGCGATGGCCGAATAGCCGGTCTGCACCGGATTGACCGACACGATTTTCGCGCCCCGGCCCTTGAGCGTCGAAAGCCCGATCTTGAGGGGATTGCTGTCGTGATCCTCGGCCACGCCGAACATCAGGAAATAGCGGCTGAGCTCCCAGTCCGGTTCGCCGAACTCCCAAAACGAACCGCCGATGGTGTAGAGGCCGGCCGTCGCCATGTTGACCGAGCAGAAGCCGCCGTGGGCGGCATAGTTGGGGGTGCCGAACTGGCTGGCCCACCAGCCGGTCAGCGCCTGGCTCTGATCGCGGCCCGTGAAGAAGGCCAATTTTTTCGGATCGTTCTCCCGAATGCTGGAGAGCCAATCCGTGGCGATCTCCAGGGCCTCGTCCCACTCGATTTCCTCAAAGGCCGCGTCGCCGCGCTCGCCCACCCGCTTGAGCGGCTTTCTGAGGCGCGCTGGCGAATAGTGCTGCATGATCCCGGCCGAGCCCTTGGCGCAAAGCACCCCCCGGTTGACCGGGTGATCGCGGTTGCCTTCGATGTAGCGGATGGTGCCATCCTTGAGATGGACTTTGATGCCGCATCGGCAGGCGCACATGTAGCACGTCGTGTACTTCACCTCGTCGGATACGACCGGCGAGGTATCGATTGCCCTGTCACCCTTTTGCACGATCGCCGCCGCCCCGAATCCCTATGGCAACTTCCGGCCTTCGCTTGTGCCGCACGCAGCGGAATCTTAAACTTTCATCCCTGGAGCAGAAAGAACCAATTGCCCGCATACCCTGAGGCCAAGCGTGCGCGACTTCATTTTTCCGCTGCAACACGATACTTCGGTCAGCCTGCAGACGCAGCTGCGCCGGCACCTGATGGACGCGATCCTCGACGGCCGCCTGTCGCCGGATAACCCCTTGCCTTCGTCCCGGCGCCTGGCGCAGGGGCTGGGCGTTTCGCGGAACACGGTGGTCTTGGCCTATCAGGCGCTCGCCGACGAGGGGTTCCTCATTTCGCGCGAGCGGGTCGGCTATTTCGTCAACACCGAGGTGCTGGACGACAAGACGCCCGCGCAGCTAAGCGCGCCGCCGGCGCCGGCCAACTGGAATGCCGTGGATTGGCGCAAGCGGCTTCGGGTCCGGCCGAGCGAGCTTCACCACCTCCGCAAACCGCGGAACTGGCGCGACTATCCCTTTCCCTTCATCTACGGCCAGGTCGACCCAAAGCTGTTTCCCGTCGCCGCCTGGCGCATGTGCTCGCGCCAAGCGCTGAGCATCCAGTCGATCCAGCATTGGACCCAGGACAGTTTCACCGAGGACGACCCCATGCTGATCGAAGAGATCCGCACCCGCGTACTGCCGCGCCGGGGCATCCGGGCCGCGCCCGATGAGATCCTCGTCACGCTGGGCGCGCAGAACGGACTCTATCTGGTGGCGGAGCTGCTCGCCGGGCCGAAGACGTGCGTGGGCTTCGAGGACCCGGGATATCCCGATGCGCGCAATATCTTCGAGGTGAGCGGCGCTAAGATCGTGCCGCTGCCGGTGGACGGGGAGGGCATGCGGGTGGACAGCCGGCTCAAGGGCTGCGGCTGCGTCTACGTGACGCCGAGCCACCAGGCGCCGACCACGGTGACCATGCCGCTGGAACGCCGGGTCAAGCTGCTGGAGCTGGCGGGGCGGCACGACGTTTCGGTGATCGAGGACGACTACGAACCGGAGGCCAACTTCATCAGCGCGCCGACGGCGGCCCTCAAATCCATGGACAAGGAGCACGCGGTGATCTACGTGAGCTCGTTCTCCAAGAGCCTGACGCCTGGTCTCAGGATCGGCTTCCTGGTGGCCTCGGCGGAATTGATCCGCGAGGCTCGCGCGCTGCGTCGCTTGATGCTTCGCCATCCGCCGCTCAACAACCAGCGCACCTTGGCGCTGTTCATCTCGGGTGGCTATTACGAAGCGTTGATCCACCGCCTGCAGCGGGCCTACCGAGAGCGCTGGCAGGTAATGGGCGAGGCGCTGACGCGCCATCTGCCGAGCTGCACCGCGACGCCGTCGCTGGGCGGCACCTCGTTCTGGATCGAAGGCCCCGAGAAGCTGGATGCCGACCGGCTCGCGTTCGAAGCGCTGCGCCACGGCATCGTGATGGAGGCCGGTTCGCTTCATTTCTTCTCCGAGCCGCCGCCGCGCAATTTCTTTCGGCTGGGCTATTCTTCGATCGACACCGCGCGTATCGAACCGGGAATCGAGCGTTTGGCAGAGCTGATCGAACACCGGGCTGGGGCGGCCTCGAATGCCAAACCCAGAGCCCCCGAGAAACGGGCGCGGCGGCGCATTTAAGGCGCCCCTCTGATCGCCGTGTCGCATTCGCGCGCGGAAACGTCGAATATGCGCGTCGATTTTCCTGTGTGTCCGATAGGGTTGCGGGCAGTTGCTGCGTGGTGAGGTGTCCCGATGTCGCTCCGTGCGGACGACAAGCTCATGTACCAGGAGCAGGGATTCCTGGTGATCGAAGATGTCATCGGCCCAGATACCCTACGGGAAATGCGAACCGCGATTTCTTACCTTTTGAACGAATCGCGGTCGGTCCGCGCCAGCAACGAGATCTATGACATCGCACCAGGGCACTCCCCCGAACACCCGCGGGTGCGGCGGATCAAGGACCCCCACCTGCAGCACCCGGCCTTCGATGCTGTTATGCGAAGCCCTGAGATCGTCGATGTCGTGGCCGAACTGCTGGGTGGGACCGTACGGTTCGACCACGCCAAGCTCAATTTCAAGCCGCCCGGTGGGGATGCCTCGATCGAGTGGCATCAGGACTGGGCCTTCTATCCGCACACCAACGACGACCTTCTAGCCGTTGGCGTAATGATTGAGGACTGCACGTCGGAAAACGGCCCCCTCATGGTGGTGCCCGGCACCCACCGTGGGCAGATTTACAATCATCATTACCAGGGCGCCTTTGTCGGGGCCATCGACCCCGCGCACATCGCCGATCTCATTTTGTGCGCAGTGCCGCTCACGATGTCGGCGGGGTCGATCTCGATCCACCATGTGCGGACCGTCCATGGCTCGGGCGATAACGTCAACGGGTCGATCCGGCCTCTGCTTCTGTTCGGTTATGCCGCCGTCGACGCCTTTCCCGTGTTCGCCAAACCCGACTTGGCGGACTACGACGCGCGAATCCTCCGCGGCGAGGCTATGTTCGAAGCGCGGCAAGTTTCTGTCCCGGTGCGGATTCCAGAACCGCGCAAGCCCGGTGCGGATTCCATATTCGACAATCAAGCTAGAGTGGCGCGTCGGTCGTTCCGCTGATCGCAGCGGCGGGCGGCCGAAAGACGCCGGGAAAGGGCCCGGACTTTAGCTGTCCTCTGCGCAATGCCGCGCGACGATCGCGGCCAGCGCCGCAGCGGTCAGGCGGGCTTCCGGCGGGTCGGCACGCGAGGTCAGGATGATCGGCACCTTGGCGCCCATGACCAGGCCCGCCGCCGTCGCGCTCATGAAATAGACCATGGCCTTGTACAGCGCGTTGCCGGTCTCGATGTTCGGGACCAGCAGGATGTCCGCCTGGCCGGCCACCGGGCTGTCCACGCCTTTGACCGTCGCGGCCTCCGGCGAGATCGCCAGATCGAGCGCGAAGGGTCCGTCCACCACGGCCCCCGTCACCGCGCCCTGAACCGCCCGGCGCACCACCTCGGCGGCCTCCAGGCTGCTCGGCATGGCGGCGATCGGCGTATCGGTGGCCGACAGCACCGCGATCTTCGGCTCGGGCGTCCCAAGGGCGTGCAACAGGTCGACGGCGTTGTTGATGATGTCGAGCTTCACCGCCGCATCGGGCGCCACGTTCACCGCCGCATCGGTGATGGTCAACGCGCCCTGCCGGTCCGGTGCGGTCATGTAGAAGATGTGGCTCATGCGCCGGCCGGCGCGCAGGCCGTTTTCCCGATCGACCACCGCGCGCATCAGGGTGTCGGTATGGATTTGGCCTTTCATCAGGGCGGCGACTTCGCTGCCCCGGGCGAGCGCCACGGCCGCTTCCGCCGCCTTCGTCTCGTCCTTCGCGGACACGCAACGGTAAGGCGCGAGGTCCCAACCGATCCCACTTGCGGCCGCGGTGATGGCCTCCGGGTCACCGACCAGACAGGGTTCGATGAGGCCCGCTTCGGTGGCCCGGCGCGCGCTTTCCAAAGCCAGCCGTCCCCCCGCGCCGGCGACGGCTGTCGGCGTGGGCGTCGCCGCCGTGGCCTTTTCGATCACATGGCCGGGGCTGGCGAAGGGCAGGGGGCTCAACACGTTCGGGGCCTCCTTGCAGACCGGGCAGCAATTCGCCCGGCACACGCTACCCCAGAACGGCGCGCAGGAGAACGACGAGCTACAATAACGCGAGAAGCAGCAGCACGACGGCACCGCAGAAAACCGCCCCTACGGCAAAGATGTAGGGGCCCCAATCCATGCGCGAACACGACCGAAGAAAAAGGGGGCGGGTCCGAAAACCGCGCCCCCCAGGGAGGAAGGATCACGCGACCGTATATTCCTTGTACTTGTCCAACAGCCGCACCGGCTTCTTCAGCGCATCCCGGCGGAACGGGTCGCCCAGCTCGCGGGTGCACATGACCTCCAGAATCGTGGTCTTGCCGTCCTTCTGCGCGTCGCAGGCCTTTTCCAACGCCTCGCCGACGTCGCCAAGGCGATCGATGGCGACCCCTTCGGCTCCCATCGAGCGGGCAATTTCGGCAAAGCTCGGGTTCTCCAGATTGACCCCGACGAACCGGGTTCCGTAGAAGTCCACCTGGTTCTTCTTTTCGGCGCCCCACTGCTTGTTGTTGAACACCACTGCGGTCACCGGGATGTCCTCGCGCACGCAGGTCAGGATCTCGCCGAAGCTCATGCCCCAGGCGCCGTCGCCCACATAGGCCACCGCCGGGCGGTCGGGCGCGGCCACCTTGGCGCCGATGGCCGTCGGGAAGGCGTAGCCACAGTTGCCGAAGCTCATGGCGGCCAGGAAGCTGTTGGGATTGTTGAAGCGCAGATAGCTGTTGGAGACCGAGCAGATGTTGCCGATGTCGGTGGACACCATCGCGTTTTCCGGCAGGGCCTTCTCCAACTCGCGCAGCATTTGCCGCGGATGCATGGCGTCGCTCTCCTTGGACACCTCGACGCTCCAGTCGTCCACCTCGTGCGACCAGCCGTCCAATTCAGCTTCCCAGGAATCCTTCTGCGCTTTGATCTCGGCCAACCGCGCGTCTGCGTTGTCCCGGCACGCCATGACGCGGTTGCCCAGTAGCTGGAGCAACGTCTTGGCCGCGGCCTTGGCATCGCCGCAGACGCCGACGCTGATCTGTTTGACCAGACCCAGCATGCGGTGGTCGGAATCGACCTGGATGATCTTGGCGTTCTTTGGCCAGTAGTCGATGCCGTGCTGGGGCAGGGTACCGAACGGGCCGAGGCGGGTGCCGAGTGCCAGCACCACGTCGGCTTGGGCGATCAACTTCATGCCGGCCTTGGAGCCTTGGTAACCCAGCGGGCCGCACCACAGCCGGTGGTTGGCGGGGAAGGAATCGTTGTGCAGGTAACTGTTGACCACCGGCGCATTGAGATGCTCGGCCAGCGCAACACATTCGTTCACGCCATTGGCGA
Source organism: Kiloniellales bacterium (assembly GCA_036444135.1). Lineage (GTDB taxonomy): Bacteria > Pseudomonadota > Alphaproteobacteria > Kiloniellales > JAKSDN01 > JAZFZX01. The sequence continues at coordinate 10,136 of JAZFZX010000074.1, forward strand.
AGACGACGCCACCGCCGGACACGATGACCGGGAATTTCGCCTCGGCCAGCAACGCCGCCGCGTCCTCGAGACTCTTCTCACCGCCGGCGCCGCGCTCCACCACCTTGGGCTGGGGAATGTCGATATCGACCTCGCCATAGAAATGATCGCGCGGGATGTTGAGCTGGGTCGGCCCGCGCTCCGCCATCGCCATATCGAAGCAGCGCCCCGTGAGTTCGGCCAACCGCCCGGGCCCGGTGACGTGGCCCTGGTACTTGGTGATCTTGGAGAAGATCGGCAGCTGGTCGGTCTCCTGAAACCCGCCAAGGCCGATGGTCGTCGAGCCGGTCTCCGGCGTGATCGCCACCACGGGCGAATGCGCCCAATAGGCCGCGGCGATGGCGGTCACCAAATTGGTGATGCCGGGACCGTTTTGGCCGATGCAGACGCCGTGGCGGCCGCTGACCCGCGAATAGCCATCGGCCATATGGCCCGAGCCCTGCTCGTGGACCGTCGGAATGAAACGGATGCCGGCGGCCGGAAAGATATCCAGCGCATCCATGAAGGCCGATCCGACGATCCCAAAGACGTCGGTCACGCCTTGTGCGGCCAAGGATTCGACAAAGGCTTCGCTCGGAGTCATCCGGGTCATGACATCCTCCCCATGCAAGCTGTGCGGAAACGACCGGGCCGGGCGCGGCCCTCTGGCCGCACGGCTTCCGAATACAGCGTAATTCTCGCAAACCCTGGCCGTCTCAAAAAGAGCCAGATGGCGACTGCCTATAGGGCCAGGCGAAGGGCCGTTGCCAAGGCCCGGAAGCCTCGCGTAGTCTGCCGCCCACCAATGCATAGCAGGGGGCGAGGGTACGATGACGAAGGTCGCCTTTATCGGTCTTGGCGTAATGGGCTACCCAATGGCCGGGCATCTGGCCGCGGGCGGTCACGAGCTCACC
>JAZFZX010000075.1:0-2000 GCA_036444135.1 Kiloniellales bacterium
GGATCGGCGAAATCGTTTATCAACGCGCCGGCGATTCTGATCGTTCTGGGCGGCACCTTCGCCATCACCACCGTTTGCTTTTCGCTGCCGGAAATGTCCCGCAGCGCAACGGTCATTGCGAAAACCATTTTCCACACCAACCGCGACCCGGAAGAAGCCGCAATCCAGGTACTGCAGATCGCCGAGATGGCGCGCAAGCAAGGGGTCCTCTCGCTGCAGAACGTGCTCGGCTCGCTTAAGCGGGAGCCGTTCCTGCACAAAGGCGTGACCATGGTCGTCGACGGCACGCCCGGCGAGGAAGTGGAAAACATCATGCGCCAGGACCTGCACGCCACCGTCCAGCGTCACAACAAGAGCACCAACGTCCTGCGCAAGGCGGCCGAGTTCGCCCCCGCGATGGGCTTGATCGGCACCCTCATCGGCTTGGTGCAGATGCTCGCCAACCTGGACGACCCGTCCTCGATCGGCCCCAGCATGGCGGTGGCGCTGCTCACCACGTTTTACGGCGCCGTGCTCGCCAACATGGTCTTCATGCCCCTGGCCGCGAAGCTGGAGCGCAACTCGGTTGAAGAGGCCCTTGTCCACAACGTCTATCTGATGGGAGCGGCCTCCATCGGCAGGCAGGAGAACCCCCGCCGGCTCGAGATGCTGCTGAACAGCATCCTGCCACCGTCGAAGCGCGTGCAGTACTTCGACTAGCTGTAGCGCTTGGAAGAGGTGAAACATGCACTTACTCATCATTGGAACCCTTGACGGCCAGATCGGCGCCGCCAGCCAGGTCGCCATGTCGCGTGGCGCCACCGTGGCGCAGTCGGATGACATCCAGGGCGGCCTGCGCGCCCTGCGCTCCGGCCGGGGCGCCGACCTGGTGTTGATCGACGTGCAGCTCGACGTCGGCGCCCTGGTCCGGGACTTACAAACGGAGCGCATCATCGTCCCCGTGGTGGCCTGCGGAGTCGGCGCCGACACCCAGGCCGCGGTACGCGCCATCAAGGCGGGCGCAAAGGAATACATCCCGCTGCCGCCCGACGCCGACCTCATCGCCGCCGTGTTGAGCGCCGTCGCCGAAGAGAACCGCGCCATCGTTTCCGAAGATCCGCGCATGGCCGCAGTGCTGAAGCTGGCGGACCAGGTGGCCCCCAGCGACGCCACCCTTCTCGTCGTCGGCGAATCGGGCACGGGCAAGGAATTGTTGGCGCGCTACCTGCACGATAAAAGCCGCCGCGCCAACGGCCGCTTCGTCGCCGTCAACTGCGCGGCGATCCCCGAGAATCTTTTGGAATCCGAACTGTTCGGCTACGAGAAAGGGGCGTTTACCGGAGCCGTCGCGCGGCGCATCGGCAAGTTCGAGGAAGCCAGCGGCGGCACCCTGCTGTTGGACGAGATCAGCGAGATGGACCCCCGTCTGCAATCGAAACTCCTGCGCGCCATCCAGGAGCGCGAAATCGACCGGATCGGCGGCACGCGGCCGATCAAGGTGGACGTGCGCATCATCGCCACCAGCAACCGCAACATGGAAGACGAGGTGGCCAAGGGGAACTTCCGCGAGGACCTCTATTTTCGCCTCAACGTGATGAAACTGGAGATTCCCCCTTTGCGCGAACGTCCCGGAGACATCGCGATCCTGAGCCGGCACTTCATAAGGAAATACGCCAAGGCCAACGGGGTGAAGCCCCTGCCCCTCTCGGCGGACGCCAAACGGGCGCTGTTGGCCCATCCCTGGCCCGGCAACGTGCGCGAGCTGGAGAACGCCATGCACCGCGCGGTGCTTCTCGCCGACGGCGAGAGCATAAGCCCCGAGGCGATTCGTCTCGGCAGCCCCGGCGTGACCGCCCACGCCGGCGCCGAAGGCGGCAGCGACAGCGCCATGGTCGGGCGCACCGTCTCCGCCGTGGAGCGCGACCTGATCATCGACACCGTGCAACACTGCCTGGGCAACCGCACCCACGCCGCCAACATCCTTGGCATATCCATCCGCACGCTGCGCAACAAGCTGAAAC
>JAZFZX010000076.1:0-2847 GCA_036444135.1 Kiloniellales bacterium
AGCGGTGCCGGTTCATCGCCCGGCACCAGAGCTATCACGGCAACACCCTGGGCGCGCTCGCGGTGGGCGGCAGCCCGGCGCGCCGCGCGCCCTATGCGCCAATGCTCATGGAGACCAGCCACATCGCGCCCTGCTACGCCTACCGCCACCAGCAGCCGGGCGAGAGCGAGGCCGACTACGGCGTGCGCGCGGCCGACGAGCTGGAGGCCGAGATCCTGCGCCTGGGGCCCGAATCGGTGGCCGGGTTCGTGGCCGAGACGGTGGTCGGCGCCACCGCCGGGGCAGTGCCGCCGGTGGCCGGATATTTCCGCCGAATTCGCGAGATCTGCGACCGCTACGGCGTGCTCCTCATGCTCGACGAGGTCATGTGCGGCATGGGCCGGACCGGCACCCTCTTCGCGTGCGAGCAGGACGGGGTGTCGCCCGACCTGCTGACCTGCGCCAAGGGCCTGGGCGCGGGCTATCAACCGATCGGCGCGGTCCTGGTCGGCGAACGGATCTACGACACCATCGTGGCCGGCAGCGGCGCCTTTCAGCACGGTTTCACCTACATCGGCCATCCGACCGCCTGCGCCGCCGCGCTAGCCGTGCAGGAGGCGATCGAGCGCGAGGGCCTGCTGGCCAACGTCGAGCGGCAGGGCGAAGCGCTCCGCAAGGCGCTCAAGGGCCGCTTCGGCGATCACCCCAACGTCGGCGACGTGCGCGGCCGCGGCCTGTTCGTCGGCGTCGAGCTGGTACGCGACCGGGCCACCAAGGCACCGCCCGAACCCGCGGACCGGCTGCCCACGCGGATCAAGAGCGAGGCCATGGCGCGCGGCCTGATCTGCTATCCCAATGGTGGCACCGCGGACGGCAGGCTGGGCGCGCATGTCCTGCTGGCGCCGCCCTTCATCATCGGGCAGGACCACGTCGAGGAGATCGTCGACAAGTTGAGCGGCGCGATCGACGCGGCGCTGCAAGCGGCTGCCGCCGCGTGAGCGGGCGGGCGGCGATCCCGATGGCCGGGAAGCAGATACCCTTTATCCGAGCGGTGGCTCCCAACGGCGCCCGCAAGACGCCCGCCGACCATCCAGCCGTGCCGATTACGCCCGACGACATCGCCCGCACCGCGGCGGCCTGCCGGGAGGCGGGCGCCTGCATGATCCATCTGCACGTACGCGACCGCGACGGGCGCCATAGCCTCGATGTGGACGCCTATCGTACGGCGATCGATGCCATTCGGCGCACGGCCGGACAGGACCTGGTGGTCCAGGTCACGACGGAAGCGGTCGGGATCTATCACCGCGAAGAGCAGATGGCGATGGTGCGCGCGCTCCGGCCCGAGGCGGTCAGCCTCGCCGTGCGCGAGATCGTTCCCGATGCCGAGGCGGAGCCCGACGCAGCCGGGTTTTTCGCCTGGCTCCACAGCGAGGCGATCCTGCCGCAATATATTCTCTATTCCGACGACGACCTGCGCCGCTTCGACGACCTGGTCGCCCGGGGCGTGGTTCCCGGCGAGCGGCAGGTTGTCTTGTTCGTGCTTGGCCGCTACACCAAGGACCAGACCTCGGAGCCAACGGACGTGCTGCCTTTCCTTGCCGCCAACACCCGCGATCACCTTTGGTCGCTGTGCGCCTTCGGCCGGCGTGAGGCGGCCTGCGCCATCGCCGCGGCGGCGCTGGGCGGACACGCGCGGGTCGGGTTCGAGAACAACCTGCATCTGCCGGACGGCAGCCTGGCGCCGGACAATGCCGCCCTGGTGGCCGCGGTGGCGCGCGGCGCGGCGGCGCTGGGCAAGCCGCTGGCCGATGCCGGCCAGGCGCGGGCCTTGATGGCCGGGTGATGCGGGCGAGGTGGACCAGCCCTGAACGTGCGGCCGGGTGCCTTCGCAGGGCGCTGGCGGTTGCTGGCGTGCTCTCGCTCGCGTGGCTGTCCGCGGCACATTCGCAAGATGAGCCCGAACGCCACCTGATCTTCGGTACCGCCCCGGTCGCGGGGATTTACTACCCCGCGGGCGGCGCGCTGTGCCGGCTGGTGAACGCGCAGCGCGGGACACACGGTCAGCGCTGCCTGGTGGAGGCCACGTCGGGTGCCGAGGAAAATTTGCGGCGCCTGCAACAGGGGGACCTGGATTTCGCCCTCATCCAGTCCGACTGGCAATACCATGCCTACAGGACGGGCGTTGGCACGGACGCTCAGGCGCCGGTCACCGATCTGCGGGCGGTCCTATCGCTGCACGCGCTGCCGTTCACGCTCGTGGTCGGGCCCAACGGCGGAATCCGGAACCTGGAGGATCTGGAGGGTAAGCGCCTCAACCTGGGGCGCCTCGACAGCCCGTGGCGGGCGGCGGCCGACTTCCTGGTGAAGGCCCTGGGATGGCAGCACGCCGATTTCGCCGAAATCGGCCAGCTCGACCTGGACGAACTGGCCGCCGGGCTGTGCGACGACCGGATCGACGCTTTCCTCATGCCGATCGCGCATCCCAGCGGTGTCGTCGCCCGGGCGGCGGAGACCTGTGGCGCGCGCCTTCTGAACATCGAGGGCAAGGCGGTCGACCGGCTGCTGGCGGAGTGGTCCTTCTATGCACCCGCGGTGATCCCCGGCGGACTCTATCCCAACAATCCGGACGCCGTGCGCAGCTTCGGATTGCGCGCCACGCTGGTAACCTCGGCGGCCACGCCGGCGGACGTGGTCTACGCGATCACGAAAGCCATTTTCGAGCGCTTGGATGCGCTGAAAGCACAGCACGCGGCGTTTGCCGGCCTGCAGGTAGAGGAGATGATCTCGGCCGGCCACAGCGCCCCCTTGCACGACGGCGCGCTGCGCTATTACCGCGAACGCGGCTGGATTGCGACGCAATAGCGGCGA
>JAZFZX010000077.1:0-5374 GCA_036444135.1 Kiloniellales bacterium
CGCCTGCTTCGCCATCCAGGCGCCGCGCCTCGGCCATCAGGTCGCGGGACGGATCGAGGCCCACCACCTCGGCGCCCCGCCGCGCGAAGCCGCGCGCGAGACTGCCGGTTCCGGTGCCCAGATCGACGACGCGCAAGCCGGGACCATTCAGCCCGAACGCTCCTAAACGGTCGAACAAAGCGTCCGGGAATCCAGCCCGGTGGCGGCCGTAATCCTCGGCGGTTCGTCCGAAATCGATCTTCACGCTGGACCCTCCGTCAAGCTCAGGCACCCTCCGCGCCGCGATCACGGTATCTCATAATACGATCACGGCGGCTTGTCTTGACCGCAACGCGACAAAGGCGAAGACTCCCCCTGAAATTAGCCATACAGGTGGAGCAAGCCATATGGCCATCATCCTTCGATTCGCGATCGTCCTGGTGGTCGGTCTTTTACTGGCCGCCGGGCCGGCCCTGGCCGCCGGCGGCGGCGGACGCCCCAAATCGACGAAGGACACGAACTACCCCCAGGCGGAAAAGCTGATCAAGGACGGCAAATATGCCGATGCGATCCCCTTGCTGAACAAGGCGGTCAAAGCGAACCCGAAGAGCGCCGACGCGTACAACTATCTGGGCTACAGCCATCGCCAGCTTGGCCAGTTCGAGGCCGCCATGGAGCACTACAACACGGCGCTCAGCCTTCAGCCCAAGCACCTCGGCGCCAACGAATATCTGGGCGAGCTCTATCTCCAGCTGGGCGAAGTGGACAAAGCCGAGGAACACTTGGCGGTGCTGGACAAGGAATGCTTCTTCGGCTGTGAGGCGTACAGCGACCTCAAGGAGGCGATCACCGAATACAAGGCGCGCCAGGGCGCCAGTTAGGAAGAGCCGTCCGTCGATTGCAGGGCTTGGCCTTCGCCGGCCACGGCGGGCTTCCGGTCCGCCGCCACCGGCAGGTTGAGGGCATTCCTGACGACCCGCACGGCCAGCGCGGCGCTGCGGCCGCGCAGTTCGATTTCCTGTAGCGGATAGTCGCCGAGGTCGATGCCGGCATAGCTGGCCACCGGCTCGGAGACGACGAGTTGGGCGCCGAGTTCCTTGGTCATGGCCTCGAGCCGGCTGGCGGTGTTGACCGCGTCGCCGATGGCGGTGATCGAGACCGCCGAGCCGTATCCCATTTCGCCGACGATCACGGAACCGGTATGAATGCCGATGCCCATCTTGAGCGGTTGCCCCAGATCGTGCTTGAGGGCCGAGTTGATCTCCAGCAGGCGCTCGGACATGCGCCGCGCCGCCGACAGTGCGTCGGCGCACCCCCGGTCGGGGCCGCCGCCCAGGCCAAACAGCGCCATCACCCCGTCGCCGATGAACTTGTCCACCTGTCCGCCGGATTCCTCGACCGCCAGGCCCATGGCGGCGAAATAACGATTGAGGACGAAGACCACGTCGTAGGGCAGCTTGTCCTCCGAGAATGAGGTGAAGCCCCGCAGATCGGCGAACAGAATGGCGATTTCGCGCTCTTCTCCCTGCAGGATACCCGGCCGCGGGCCGGTCTCGCGCATGGCCGGGGCCGGCGGCAGCAGGGGCGTGACTTCCAGGTCGGACTGGGGCCGGGTCTGGCAGGCCAGACGGACGTTCGGCACCGCGCCGATCCGGGCCAGCACGCGCAGTTCCTCCTCGCTCGGCGCTGCCAATGTCTCAAGACCCAACCCGATGCGCACGCGGCAGGTGGAGCAGCGCCCGCGACCGCCGCACACCGAGGCATGGGGGATGCCCGCGCCGCGGCTAGCCTCCAGGATGGTGGCGCCGATGATGACCGGGACCCTCTTGCCGTCGGGATAGGTGAGGTGAACGATGCCGTGCCGCCGCTCCCACCAAGCGCGCACCCGGCGCAGCAGAAAGCTCATCGCGAGAAGCCCCGCGAACCCGGCGAGAAAACCGTTCTCGATGCTGTAGATAAGGGCAACACCCTGTTCGTCGGCGAATTTGATGCTCGCCATGGCGGCATTCAGCCAGTCCGGATCCTCGGCCAGGCGCCGCACGTCGCGGCCCGCCACCAGCACTCCGGCCAGCGAAATGGTTGGCACCAGCAGGGCCACCGCATAGGCCAGGGGGACGATCCGCCGGTAGCTTTCCTTCAGTCGCAGCCAGTAGTGCAGCCCGATACAGCCGTGCACCCAGGCCACCATCATGACCGCGATCTGCTTGGCCAGCTGGATCGGCTGAAAGACGAAATAAATCAGCAGGTTGTATATGTACGTGTCGTTGGTGCCGAGGAACTCGGCGGCCAGGCGGTTGCCCAGGATGTGCAGGATGAGCAGGGGCGGAATCGCGAACCCGAACAGAAGCTGCAGGCCTTCCCACCGTGGCATGTCGAGACTGCGGCGGTTGTAGATGGCCCAGAAGGCGAGGGCCATGTGGACGATCAGCGATGCATAGAGAAGGAGGGTTCCCGGCAGACTGCGCCACAGCAGGAGGAACAGGGTCCGTCCGGCGTCGAGGGCTTCCAGAGAGACCAGCCCCAAGGCGTGATTCGCGAAGTGGGTCAGGACAAAGGCGAAGAGAACCAGACCGCTCCACAACCGCAACCGGCGGACCATCGTTCCTCCCGCGCCAATCCGGCGCTTTCGGGCACAACTCGTCGGATCATAGGCGCCCGCCTGGGGCTTGCAAACGATCCCCGGTCAATCCATCTTTTCGCAACCCCCCGATGGATTCGCGGAAGCGCCCCTCGTGGGCCCACCGTTCGACTGCGAGGCCGGCCGTGAGTGAAGAACAAGACCGCGTCGCAATGCGCCGCCGAAGGGCCCGCCGCCGCCCCCGGCGCGTCATCGAGCTCGACGATACGGTGCCCTCGCCCTGCATCAGCGTGTGCCAGGTCGACGACGCCAGCAGCTTCTGTATCGGCTGCTATCGTTCGATCGACGAGATTCGCGAGTGGCCCATTCTGACGGCCGAGCAAAAACAGGCAATTCTCGCGCGGATCGTGGAACGCAAGGCGGTCGCGGGCGCCGCTTGACGCTGCGGCGGGTCTGCGCCTCGCGATACGCGCCATGGCATTCGACCCGCCCGCCGGCAGCGTGGCGGCTCCTGGTTTCCAATCCGCACATCGAGGATAGCGGCGTGTCTCAGGAGCTTCGGCCAAACGGCAAACCCACCTCGGATACGGCGCTGCCGCCGGCGGGTTTTGTCCTGCTCGCCGTTCTGACGCTCTTCTGGGGCGCCAATTGGCCTGCGATGAAGATCTCCCTTTCGGAGCTGCCGGTCTGGTGGTTCCGTACCGGCTGCCTCTGGTTCGGCGGCTTGGCCTTGCTGGCGATCGCCCGGTTGATGGGCCAAAGCGTGGCCCTGCCCCGCGGCGAACGAGGGGCGCTGATGTTCTGTGCGCTGTTCAATGTCGTCGCCTGGCACCTCTTCTCGGGCTACGGCATATCGCTGATCGCGGCGGGCCGGGCCGCGATCATCGCCTACACCATGCCCGTTTGGGCGGCCCTGCTCAGCAGCCCCGTGCTGGGCGAAGCCTTCACCAGACGCAAGGCCGTCGCGCTGGCGCTCGGCGTCTCCGGTCTGGCCGTCCTCATCGGCCCGGACCTCGCGAGCCTGGAGCAGGCGCCGCTGGGCGCGTTGTTCATGGTGCTGGCCGCCATCTCCTGGGCGATCGGCACGGTGTCCATCAAGCGCTTCGCCTGGTCGCTGCCGACCACGGCGCTGGTCGGCTGGCAGCTCGTCTTGGGGGCGGTGCCGGTTACCCTAGGCGCGATCATTTGGCAGGATCCGCCCGATATCGGGGCGCTCAGCACGGACGTGCTGCTGGCGACCGCCTATGTGTTCGTCTTCGCCATGGTGTTCTGCCACTGGGCCTATTTCAGGATCGTGCGCCTGTTTCCGGCCGCCATTGCGGCGATCGGAACCCTGGCGATACCGGTTGTGGGCGTCTATTCCAGCGCCTTGGTCCTCGGCGAGCCCGTCGGATGGCGGGAACTCGGCGCGCTGTTGCTGATCTGCGGGGCATTGGCGGCCGTGCTCATCGCACCGGCGCGCAGGCCGGCGCCACCGGCGTGATGGCCCAAAGCCAAACACCAGCGTCCTTGATATCAACCTAATTCATGGGAGCAAACGCTTCGATCCGGCGCACAGCCGCACTTTGCGCCGCGCAGAGGCAAAACCGAGGGGCGCGGTCAGCCGAAACCCGAAATCGATGTCAAAGCCAGCCGGATCGCGTACGCAGCCTCACGGCAAGTGAACCGGTTCATCGTCAGTCGGTGCCTGCGGTTCTTCGTCGGCGGACGCGTCGTCTGTGGGAGCCTGCGATTCATCGTCGGCGACCGCCTGTCCGGCTTGTTCCGCTTTCCGCTGCTCCGTTTTTTCCTCTTTGGCCTTGGCCCGCGCAGCTTTCTTGGCCGCTTTCGCTCTCTGGCGTTCCAGGCGCTCAAATTTATAGTTGGGCTTTCGAGCCATTTGGGTCCTTTCCGTCAATGCCGCGACAACGGCATCGCAGCTAACAAACCTGTCGAACGGTACCGGGTGATCATGGCACAAGGGCCGGCAACGTGCACGGAGCCCCAGCACCTTTCCGAACACAACCCCGAAGATACCGCCGGACCGGCGCTACCTCGGCCGCAGTCAGAGGGATCGAACCCAGATCCACACCATGAATGCGGCCAAACGCGCGGTTCAGTCGAGAACGACCAGGTTCTCCGCCGAGGACTTGCCATCCCGGCCGGGCACCAGCTCGTATTCTACCTTTTGGCCCTCGCGAAGGCTCTTCAGACCCGCCCGTTCAACGGCGGAAATATGGACGAACGCGTCCCGTGATCCGTCGCTCGGTTGGATGAATCCGTAGCCCTTGATCGGATTGAACCACTTCACTGTACCAGTAGCCATACCCACTCCTTTCAAGCTATCGACCTGGCGCGAGCCGCCCCACGTCGCGTCTCGGGGTTTGAAGGTTCTACAATATTTGGGAGAACTCGTCTAAGCGTGAGAGCAGCTTCGAAGATGCGCCGGGGTCATTTGCAACCGTTGCCCTCCAATTTGCCAACCTCGCGCCAGTATGCAAGAAAAATCAGCATACCGGGCCTTTGAATACCTTCGGATAGCGACTCAATACCGAACGATTCCCTCCTGCAACACCTACATTGACCTGAATTGCAGCATTTTTGGGCTATCCAAGCCGGGCCTATTGTGCTGGCGGGCCGCGCGACCGCGCTGCGGGAACGGGTGGCGAAGGGCTCCGATGACGAAGGCGGATGACCCCGAATTCACGCCGGCAGGCCGGCCTTGCGCAGCCCGTCGAGGTAGGGTTCCAGACCGTCCGGTTCCTTGGTCGGCAGCGTTTTCTCCAAATAGGTCAGCGAGAGGTCCGGTTTCGCTTCGAGCGCCTCGGTGACGGCGGC
>JAZFZX010000078.1:0-6538 GCA_036444135.1 Kiloniellales bacterium
CGACCAGCCGCCCTGCGCGGGCCGGCCAGCGGCCCGAGCGCCGGGCTCCGCCCGCCGGTCGATCTCGTTCAGCCGCGCGCCGCGCAGGCCGCGGCCGGGGGCAAGCAGCGATATGGCCTCCAGAAGATTCGTCTTTCCCGCTCCGTTCGGGCCGGTCAGCACGACGGGACGGTGGTCGACCTCGAAAGTCGCCTGCCCGTAGCAGCGGAAATCCGTCAGGCTGAGGCGCGCCAGCCACAGGCCGCCGGCGGCGGCGTGCAGATGAGCATCGCGCGCGAATTTCTCCGCCTCCGGCGCCTTGGCGCACATCGCCGGTTTGTCCGCCTGCAAGAGGTTTGCCGTCCTCGCCAACCGCTGTCTCGGCGCGCCCCTCACACCCGCATGGGCATGAGAACGTAAAGCGCGCTCGAATCCGACCGATCCCGCACGATGGTGGGCGAGGCCGCGTCCGCCAGGACGAACTGCGCGTCCTCGCCTTCGATTTGCTGGGCGATATCCAGCAGATACCTCGAATTGAAGCCGATCTCGATCGCTTCTCCGCCGTACTCGACCTCCAGCTCCTCAACGGCGCTGCCGCTGTCGGGGCTGGTCGCCGACAGGGTCAGCACGCCGTTGTCCAGGCTGAGCTTCACGGCGCGGCTTTTTTCCGTCGAGATGGTCGATACCCGGTCGACCGCATCGAAAAAGGCCTTGCGGTCGACGTCCAGGACCTTGTCGTTGGCCGAGGGAATCACCCGTTCGTAGTCGGGGAAGGTCCCGTCGATCAGCTTCGAGGTCAGGATCGTTTCGGCGAAAGCGAAGCGGATGCGCGTCTCGGACAGCGAGATCCCCACCGAACCGCCGGCCTCGTCGATCATCTTGCGCAACTCGCCCACCGTCTTGCGCGGCACGATAACCGCGGGCATATCGGCAGCGCCATCGGGCAGAGGCATCTCGAACCGCGCCAAGCGGTGGCCGTCCGTCGCCACCGCACGCAGGGCCGGCAGGTCGTCACCCGTGGTCGCATGCAGATAGATGCCGTTGAGGTAATAGCGTGTTTCCTCGGTCGAAATGGCGAATCTCGTGTGGTCGATCAGGTTCTGGAGCTCCGCCGCGGCCAAGGCGAAGGTCTGCGGAAAATCGGTGTCGCCGATGGCGGGGAAGTCCTCCTTCGGCAAGGTCGGGAGCGTGAAGCTCGAGCGGCCGGCCTCCAAGTTCATGCGGCCATTGTCGCCGCTGGAATCCAGGCTCACCTCGGCGCCCTCCGGCAGCTTGCGCACGATGTCGTAGAGGGTGTGTGCCGGTGCCGTCGTGGCGCCCGGTTGGCCCACGCTCGCCGCCACGCTTTCCACGACACTCAGATCCATGTCGGTGGCGGTCAGCCGCAGCTGGTCGTCGCCCGCCTCGAGCAGGACATTCGAGAGGATTGGGATGGTGTTTCGGCGCTCGACCACACTCTGCACATGGGCGAGCGACTTCAGAAGAGAAGCGCGTTCGATGGTTAGCTTCATTGGTCCTGGAGCGAATCTCAAAATGGGGGCGGAAGATTCAAAGAGGCGTCTCAGCGGCATTTCCGCCGACGCCCCCCGCGCGGTCGTTTTGAACCGCTCCGCACCGTTGGAAGGCTCGCGCGAATCGATCCACACGATACGGTAACGCACTATAGCATAAGAGCCCCGGCAGGTAAGCCCTTTCAGGCGATTTCATCCGCCCGCGAATCATCTGATTTGGCGCGATTTTGGGCCCGATCCACCTGCCGAGCGACGTGTCTGCCGCAGCGCGGCGAAATTGCGTTGGAACCCTATCCCTCGAGCATGCGCCGCAGCAGGTCCACGTCTTCGGCGAAGCCGCTGTCGGTGGTCTTGAGCTCCTCGATCTTGCGCACCGCGTGCATCACGGTGGTGTGGTCGCGGCCGCCGAACTTGCGGCCGATTTCGGGCAGCGACCGGGGGGTCAGCTGCTTGGCCAGATACATGGCGACCTGCCGGGGCCGGGCGACCGCCCGCGCGCGCCGCGCCGAATGCATGTCGGCCATCCGGATGTTGAAATGTTCGGCCACCCGCTTCTGGATCTCCTCGATGGTGACCCGCCGGTCGTTGGCCCGCAGCAGATCGTGCAAGACGTCCTGCGTGGCCTCCAGCGTCACGGGCCGGCCCACCAGGGTACCGTGAGCGACGATGCGGTTGAGCGCGCCTTCCACCTCGCGGACATTCGAGGTGATCTTGTGGGCCAGGAATTCCAGGACCTTGAGGGGAATCTCCGCGCCCAGCTGTTCGCATTTGGACTGCAGGATGCCCAGGCGCAACTCGTAGGTGGTGGGATGGATGTCGGCGACCAGACCCCAGCCCAGCCGCGAGCGCATGCGCTCCTCGACGCCCTCCAGGTCCGACGGGCTCTTGTCCGCAGAGATCACCACCTGGCGGTTCTGGTCGACCAGGGCGTTGAAGGTGTGAAAGAACTCCTCCTGCGTCGCCTCCCGGCCACCGATGAACTGCACGTCGTCGATCATCAGCACGTCCACGGAGCGGAACTGTTCCTTGAAGGACATGGTGTCCTTGGTCCGCAGCGCACGGACGAACTGGTACATGAATTTTTCGGCCGACAGATAGACCACCTTGCGGCTCGGCGAGCGCTTGCGGATCTGCCAGGCAATGGCATGCATGAGATGAGTCTTGCCGAGCCCGACCCCGCCATAGAGAAACAAGGGATTGAACGGTACCGAGTTGGCCTCGGCCACGCGCCGTGCCGCCGCATAGGCCAGCTCGTTCGGCTTGCCGACGACGAAATTCTCGAAGGTGAAGCGCAGATCGAGCGGCGCGCTGATGTCGCGGCCGGCCGTGTCGGTCACATTGCCGCTTGGCTGGGCCTTGCGCGCCCGCAACCCGGCGTTCGCGGAGGTCTCCTTGCCGGCGCCGTTGCCTGCGCCCGCTTTGGCATCGAGCCCGTACGGCCTCGTGCTCGGCCGTTGCGGCACCTGCACCACGATTTCGACCCGCCGGATCTTCTCGTCCTCTTCGACCCACAGCAGGCGAATGCGGTCGGAATAATTGCTTTGCACCCAATCGCGCATGAAACGGGTCGGAACCGCCATCCGCACGGCGCCGCTGGTTGCACTGACGAGCGTGAGCGGCTTGAGCCAGCTTCTGAAAGCGGCCTCACCCACTTCGCTGCGCAGCCGTCCGCGCACGCGCGCCCAGCGCTCTTGCACCAAGGAATCGATCTCGCGGCTATCCATGCATCACCTCTCGGCGTGGCGGCGCACCGCGGCCCGCGCGTCCATCTCGAGCCTCTGCTGCGCAGTCGTTCGCCCGTTCTTCGGTCGAGGCCGTCTTTCGAGGGGAACAATTGTGGCGGTCATATCGTCCCCATCCCCAATCCGGAAAGATGTTATGAACAACTATTGTTTGTATTTGAACGCCCCGAAGTTCGGCAACTTCGGTCATGCCACAAGTTTCGCTCGCTCGGGCCCGCCGCACTTTGACGCCTGCCCCCCAATACAAGGATGCGCTGTTTGCGCAAACAAGTCGTGGATCTTCTATTACCGAATTCTTGTTGAATACTTGTTTTTATTAATCCGCGACAGGGGAACTAATGTACTCATGACGAGCCTTCGTGGCAACCGGATCGAAAGGAGAACGGCGAAATTTTCCGCACCGGAGAAGGAATCGTATCAAGCTATTCTATCTATGCGTGTAGACATGGGCGCTGACTCCCCAGTCCCCGGACGACCGGAATCGCCGCAGCGTTCGCGGGCCAAAAATCGAAGACTGGCAGGATTATGGAATGACAGGTTGAAGTCGTTCGTGCGGAACCGGCAGGCGGCCGCGGAGCGATCAGCCGAGGGCCTTGACCCGTGCACTCAAGCGCGAAATCTTTCGCGCCGCGGTGTTGCGATGAAGCACGCCTTTGGACACGCCACGGTGCAGTTCCGGCTGTGCCGCCCGGAATGCGGCTTCCGCCGTGGGCTTGTCGCCGCCTGCGATCGCCGCTTCAACCTTCTTCACGAAGGTGCGGACACGGCTGATCCGCGAGTGGTTTCGCGCCGCGCTGCGCGCGTTGCGCCGTATCCTCTTTTTGGCGGACTTGTGATGCGCCATTTCCGTCAACCTACCGTGTAAACGTGCGAAGCGCCGCGCTTATAGCGGGCGCCTGCTTGGCCGTCAAGGTCGAGAGCACCGCTGGCCTTGCGCCCGCAGGACCGGGCCGTTCAATCGGGACGCAGGCTGAACCGCACCAGCAGCGGCCGCTCCCGGGTGACGAATTCGAGCAACAGAATCTCGCCGTCGCGCCGGAAGGCGGCCTCTCCGGCCACCTGCCATCCGAGGGGCGGCAGGCTGCGCGCATAAAAGGCCCGTACGGCCTCCGGTTTCACCTCGCCTTCGGCATAGACCTCCACGATGCGGCCCGCCGGCTTGTCGAACACCAGACCCGCGCCCAGCAGTTGCCGCAGACCCGGCATGAGTGGCAGATCGTCGACCTCGGCCACATAGTCGGTTGCGAAGGTCGCATCGACGGCCACATCCTGCTGCGCGGCGCCCGGCGCGGTCCACAGCGTCCACGGAGACAACAGACACACCGCCAGGGCGGCGCGGCAGAACCGCGCACGACACTCCAACCGGGTATCCGAATTGCGGCGCATGGCGCCTTCTAACCTACCGCTGCCGCGTCGGACAATAGAAAGTCGAACGGCCGGCTTGCGTGATGCGCCGGATGCCCCCCGTGCGGGCCTGTTCGCAGGTGCAGCCGGGGCAGGGCTCCGTTTCGCGGCCATAGACTGCCCAATGGTGCTGGAAGTAGCCCAGCTCGCCATCGGCCTGGACGTAATCGCGCAGGCTCGATCCGCCGGCCTCGATGGCCCGCTGCAACACGTCGCGCACCGCCCAGGCCAAGCGTTGCGCGCGACCGCCCTGCACCGTGTAGGCCTGCCGGCGCGGCGATAGGCCAGCGTGGAACAGCGCCTCGCAGGCATAGATGTTGCCGAGACCCGCGACGATCCGCTGATCGAGCAGCGCCGCTTTGATCGGAGTGCGCCGGCCCTTGAGGGCCGTGGCGAGCGCCGCGCCGTTGAAAGCGTTGCCGAGCGGTTCCGGCCCCAGATCGCGCAGCAGCTTGTGGGCCTGGAGATCCTGCTCGGCAACCAGGTCCATGAGTCCGAAGCGCCGCACATCGTTGAAACGGATGCGCTCGCCAGCATCGGTTTCGAACACCACGTGGTCGTGGGGATCGAGCGTCGCGTCTTCCGTCCGGTCCAAGACCATGCGCCCGGACATGCCCAGATGGCACAACAGCACCTCGCCGCCATCCAGCCCGATCAGTATGTATTTGGCGCGGCGGCCGAGGCCCGTCACCCGCCGGCCCGTCAGGCGCGCCGCGAAGTTCTCCGGAAAGGGAAAACGCAGGTCGGGGCGGCGCTGCACCACCCGCACCAGCCGCCGGCCTTCGAGATGCGGCCGCAGGCCGCGGACGATGGTTTCGACCTCGGGCAATTCCGGCACGTCGGGCTGTCCTGTCTGTCGCGGGTTGCTGTTTGCGGAACGAACGCGCCGCACAGTAGCGCGAAGCGGGGCTGCGCGCTATGGTCCGCGCCATGACCGACAAAACTCAAGGGCCACCCGGCGATAATCCGGACGCGGCGGACGACGGTGTCCCTTTCGGCTTCGAAGACGTGCCGGAAGCCGAGAAGGGCCCGCGGGTGCGCCGCGTGTTCGAGAGCGTCGCCGACCGTTACGACCTGATGAACGACCTCATGTCGGGCGGCATCCACCGGCTGTGGAAGCAGGCCATGATCGACTGGCTGGTGCCGCGTCCGGGCATGAGCCTGCTGGACGTGGCCGGCGGCACCGGCGACATCGCGTTTCGCGTCGTCGAGCGGGTGGGAGCGGAGCAGGTGGGGCCGATCGTCATATGCGACCTAACGCCGCAGATGCTGTCGGTCGGCCGCGACCGCGCCATCGACCACGGCTGGCTTCCGGGCCGGGCAACGCCCGTCCACTGGATCGCGGGCGCCGCCGAGGCCCTGCCGCTCGCCGAGCGCAGCGTCGAGGCCTATACCATCGCCTTCGGGCTGCGCAACGTCACCCACATAGACGCCGCGCTGGCCGAGGCCCGGCGGGTCCTGAAGCCCGGCGGGCGCTTTCTGTGCCTTGAGTTCAGCCAGGTCGTGCTGCCGTTGCTGTCGCAGCTCTACGATCTCTATTCCTTCAAGGTGCTGCCGGCCGTGGGCGCCGTGGTGACCGGCGATCGCGACGCCTACCGCTATCTCGTGGAATCGATCCGCCGTTTCCCGCCCCAGGACGAGCTGGCGGGCCTGTTGACGGCCGCCGGGCTGGAGCAGGTGCGCTACCGCAATCTGTCGGGCGGCATCGCGGCGATCCATTCCGCTTGGCGCCTGTGACGACCCGGTCATGCTGCGCCCCTTGCGTACCCTCTTTCGGCTGTTGGTGATCGCCCGCACGCTCGCCCGCCACGACGCGCTGGAAGCCCTCGAGGTGCTGCATGTGGCGCCGGGTCTGGTGTGGTTCGCGCGCCTCGGTTCGCGCCACCATGTGGACGGCCGGCC
>JAZFZX010000079.1:0-5713 GCA_036444135.1 Kiloniellales bacterium
TGCACGAAGCGCTCGAAGCGCTCCTGTTCGACGGCGTCGCGGGCCACGTCCTCGGCAAGCGCCTGGGGCAGTACGACCACCCCGTCCTCGTCGCCCACCATGATGTCGCCGGGTAGCACCGCCACGCCGCCACAGCCGATCGGTTCCTGCCAGCCGGCGAACACCAGACCGGCGATCGACGGCGGCGCCGCACTGCCCGCACAGAAGACCGGGAAGCCCAGATCCCGGATCGCCGCCAGATCGCGCACCGGGCCGTCGCTGACCGCGCCCAGGACACCGCGCTTCTGCATACGGGCCGCCAGGATGTCGCCGAGGACGGCGGCGCGCGTTGCGCCGCAGGCGTCGATCACCGCGACCGAACTCGCCGGCATGGCCTCGATGGCATCGCGGATCGAGCCCTCCTTGGCATAGCTCTCGGGTGTGCCCAGGTCCTCGCGCAGCGGCACGAAGCGGAGCGTGAAGGCCGGCCCCACCAGCCGCGCGCCGGCCGCGTGGTCGGGCGGATGGATCGACCTCGGCCCCTCGATCCAGCAACGCCGGATGCCGCGCTTCACAAGTTGCATGGAAACGGTGGCCGCGGTGATCCCGCGGAGGATCGAGAGGGTATCGGGGGGGACCGTCACCTTCATCCCGTCTCCTCGAAGATCTCGCGGCCGATCAGCCAGCGGCGGATCTCCGACGTGCCGGCGCCGATCTCGTAGAGCTTGGCGTCGCGCAGCAGGCGCCCGGCCGGCACTTCGTTGGTATAGCCGACCCCGCCCAGGGCCTGGATCGCCTGGGAGGCCATCCAGGTTGCCCGCTCAGCGGCGTTGAGGATGGCGCCGGCGGCGTCTTTGCGGGCGGTCTGACCGCGGTCGCAGGCGGCGGCCACGGCGTAGACGTAGGCCTTGGCGGCGTTC
The DNA here is from genome assembly GCA_036444135.1 of Kiloniellales bacterium. Lineage (GTDB taxonomy): Bacteria > Pseudomonadota > Alphaproteobacteria > Kiloniellales > JAKSDN01 > JAZFZX01. Next base: position 900 of record JAZFZX010000079.1, read on the forward strand.
AGGCTCACGTACATGTCGGCGAGCTTGCCTTGCATGAGCTGGAATTCGCCGATCGGCTGGTCGAACTGCTTGCGTTCGTGCAGGTAGGGGACCACCAGATCCAGACAGGCCTGCATGATGCCCAGCGGCCCGGCGGCCAGCACCACGCGCTCGTAGTCGAGGCCGCTCATCAGCACGTTCACCCCCTTGCCTTCTTCGCCCAGCAGGTTCTCCGCCGGGACCTCGCAATCCTCGAAGATCAGCTCGCAGGTGTTGGAGCCGCGCATGCCCAGCTTGTCGAGCTTCTGAGCGGTCGAGAAGCCCGGCATGCCCTTCTCGACGATGAAGGCCGAGATACCGCGCGGGCCGGCCTTGGGGTCGGTCTTGGCGTAGACCACCAGCACCTCGGCATCGGGGCCGTTGGTGATCCACATCTTGGTGCCGTTGAGCAGGTAGCGGTCGCCCTTGCGCTGGGCGCGGGTCTTCATGGCCACCACGTCGGAGCCCGCGCCGGACTCGCTCATGGCCAGCGCGCCGACATGCTCGCCCGAGATCAGCTTGGGCAGATAGCGGCCCTTCTGGTCCTCGTTGCCGTTGCGGCGGATCTGATTGACGCAGAGGTTCGAGTGCGCGCCGTAGGACAGGCCGACCGAGGCCGAGGCGCGGCTGATCTCCTCCATGGCCACGCAGTGCTCGAGATAGCCCATGCCGGAGCCGCCCAGATCCTCCTCAACCGTGATGCCGAGCAGGCCGAGCGCGCCCAGCTCCGGCCACAGGTCGCGCGGGAACTCGTTCGCCCGGTCGATCTCCTCGGCGCGCGGGGCGATGGCGTCCCGGGCGAAGGACACGACGGTGTCGCGCAGCAGGTCCACCGTCTCGCCGAGGCCGAAGTCGAGGGAGGGAATCTGGTTGACGGCCATGTCCGAACTGCTCCTACCGAGAAGACAGCATACGCCCTGGCGAGAATGGAGGCGAGCGACGCAGGCGCCCAGGGCCCGTGGACCCTAGAGCAGGAAGGCCGCCGCCAATCCGAGAAACGCGAAGAAGCCGATGACGTCGGTCACCGTCGTCAGAAACACCGACGAGGCGATGGCCGGATCCACACCGACCCGCTCCAGGCCGATCGGGATCAGGGTCCCGCTGAGGCCCGCGACGAACATGTTCACGATCATGGCGGCGCCGATCACCAGCCCGATCTCCGGCTGTCCGAACCAGGCCCAGGCGACCGCGCCCGTGACCAGCGCGAACAGCACGCCGTTCAACGCGCCCACCATCAGCTCCTTGCGGACGAAACGCGCGGCGTTGGCCGACGTCAGGTCCTTCATGGCCAGCGCACGCACGGCCACGGTGAGCGTCTGGGTTCCTGCGTTGCCGCCCATCGAGGCCACGATCGGCATGAGCACCGCCAGCGCCACCAGGCGTTCGATCGTGCTCTCGAACAGCCCGATCACCATCGAGGCCAAGATGGCGGTGCCCAGGTTGACCACAAGCCAAGTCGAACGCGTGCGCACCGTGTCCCAGAAGGCGCTGTAGAGGTCGGTCGACTCGCCGACGCCGCCCAGTTTCATCAGGTCGTCCTCGGCCTCCTCGTCGATCACGTAGACCACGTCGTCCACGGTGATCACGCCGACCAGGCGGCCGGCGTCGTCCACCACCGGTGCCGAGACCAATCCGTATTGGCGGAAGGTGTAGGCCACGTCCTCCTGATCCATGGTCAGCGGTATCAACTTCAGCTCGGTGTCCATGATCTCGGTCAGCCGCACGGGCCGCCGGGTGCGCAGCACGCGGCTCAAGGGAACGGCGCCGATCGGCCGATGTTTCGGGTTGACGATGAACAGGTCGTAGAAGTCGTCCGGCAGGTCTTCCGACGTGCGCATGTGGTCAATGGTCTCGCCGACCGACCAGGCCGAGGGGATGACCACCATCTCGCGCTGCATGAGGCGCCCAGCCGAATCCTCCGGGTAGGACAGGCTTTCCTCGAGCAGATGGCGATAGGCTTGCGGCAACTTCGAGAGGATGCGGTGCTGCACCTCCTCGTCGAGGTCCTCGAACACCTCGACGGCGTCGTCGCTGTCCATCTCCGAAAGCGCGACGGCCAGCTGCCTGGGGCCAATGAGGTCGATGACCTCCTCGCGCACCGCGACGTCCAGATAGGCCAGCACCTCCGAATCGATGAACGACCAGAGCGCCTCCACCGCCAGGCCCCGCTCGTCCTTGTCGAGATATTCGAGCAGATCCGCCAAGTCGGCCGCGTGCAGCGGCTCGATCAGTTCCTGAACCTTGTTGACCTCTCCGGCAGCGAGCGCCTCGGAGACCTCCGAGATCAGCTCGGGGTCCAGGTAATAATCGTCCTCGGCGACAGCCTCCGCCTCCGGCTCGTTGGACTCGGTCCAGTCCTGGGGCGGATCGGTCACGGTCCTAGGCCTTCAGAGAGTCCGCGCGATCCTGGGTATCGACCACGGCCAACGCGCTCATGTTGACGATGCCGCGGGCGGTGACCGAAGGGGTCAAGATGTGGGCGGGCCTGGCCAGGCCGATCAGGATTGGCCCGACCGAAAGCCCGTTGGCCATCGCTTTGATGAGGTTGTAGGCGATGTTCGCCGCGTCCAGGTTCGGAAGGATCAACAGGTTGGCCGAGCCCTTGAGGCGCGAGTTGGGAAAGATCCGTTGACGGAGCTCTTCGTTCAGCGCCGCATCACCGTGCATCTCGCCTTCCACCTCGAGGTCCGGAGCCTGCGCGTGCAGCAAGGCCAGCGCCGCGCGCATCTTGCGTGCCGACGGCGTGTCGGCGCTACCGAAGTTTGCGTGTGACAAAAGCGCCACCTTGGGCTCGGTGCCGAAGCGCCGGACGTGCGCCGCGGCCATGAGCGTCATCTCGGCAATCTCTTCGGCGGTCGGATCGGGCGTGACATAGGTATCGGCCAGGAAATAGGTCCCCGAGCTGAGGATCAGCATGTTGACCGCCGAGCAATCCCGCACCCCCTCGGCCAATCCGAAGATGTCGATCACATGGTCGAGGTGTTTCTGGTAGCCGCCCTCGAGGCCGCACAGCATGGCATCGGCCTCGCCCCGGTGGATGGCCAACGCCGCGATCACGGTGGTGTCGGTCCGCGCCACGGTCCGGGCCGTGTCCGGGGTCACGCCCTTGCGCTCCATGATGTCGTGGTAGGTCTGCCAATAGTCCTCGTAGCGCGGATCGTCCTGCGGGTCGATCAGCTCGAAATCCTCGCCGGGCCGCAGGCGCAGGGCGAGGCGTTCGATACGCCGCTCGATCACCGCCGGGCGGCCGACCAGGATCGGCTGGGCCAAGCCTTCGTCGACCACCACCTGGACGGCGCGCAACACCCGCTCGTCCTCGCCGTCTGAATAGATTAGCCGCGCCGGGTTCTGCTGCGCGCGCTGGAAAATCGGCTTCATGATCATGCCGGAGCGGAACACGAAGCGCGTCAGGTCCTCGCAATAGGCCTTGAAGTCCTCCAGGGGCCGCGTCGCCACGCCGCTGTCCATCGCGGCACGGGCCACCGCCGGCGCGATCTCCAGAATCAGCCGGGGGTCGAAGGCGCTGGGGATCAGGTAATCGGGCCCGAAGGCCGGCGCCTCTCCGCCCAGCGCCTTGGCCACCACCTCCGACGGCTCGGCCTGCGCCAGGTCCGCCAAGGCCTTCACGCAGGCGATTTTCATCTCCTCGTTGATGGTGGTGGCGCCCACGTCGAGCGCGCCGCGGAATATGTAGGGGAAGCAGAGAACGTTGTTCACCTGGTTGGGATAGTCGGAGCGCCCGGTGCAGATGATGGCGTCGGGACGCACCTTCTTCGCCTCTTCGGGCATGATCTCGGGCACCGGATTGGCGAGCGCCATGATGATGGGATGTTCGGCCATGCGTGCCGCCATCTCCGGCTTCAGCACGCCCGGCGCCGACAGTCCTAGGAAGATGTCGGCACCGTCGATCACGTCGTCCAGCGTGCGCGCGTCGGTCGCCTGCGCGTAAGCCTCCTTCCAGCGGTCCATCTGCTCCTCGCGGCCCTGGTAGACCACGCCGGCAATGTCGGTCACCCAGATGTTCTCGCGCCGGACTCCCATGGCCACCAGTAGATTGAGGCAGGCAAGCGCCGCCGCCCCGGCACCGGAGGTGACCAGCTTCACCTGGTCCAGTTCCTTGCCCACCAGGCGCAGCCCGTTATAAACGGCCGCGGTCACGATGATCGCAGTGCCGTGCTGGTCGTCGTGAAACACCGGAATATTCATGCGCGCGCGCAGCTCCGCCTCGATCTCGAAGCACTCCGGCGCCTTGATGTCTTCCAGGTTGATGCCGCCGAAGGTGGGCTCGAGGGCGGCCACGATGTCGATGAACTTCGCCGCATCCAGTTCGCTCACCTCGATATCGAAGACGTCGATTCCGGCGAACTTCTTGAACAGAACGGCCTTGCCCTCCATGACGGGCTTGGAGGCGAGCGGCCCGATGGCGCCGAGGCCCAACACCGCCGTGCCGTTGGTGATGACCGCCACCAGGTTGGCGCGCGCCGTGAGGTGAGCGGCCTCGCCGGGATCCTCGACGATCGCGTCGCACGCCGCCGCCACGCCGGGGGAATAGGCCAGCGCGAGATCGCGCTGGTTGGCCAGGGGCTTGGTCGCGGTGATCTCCAGCTTGCCCGGTTTGGGTGTGCGGTGGTAGGCGAGCGCCGCCTCGCGCAGACTGTCAGCCATTGCTGCCCCCCAGTGGTTATGCGGCCGTTTGAAGATAACCACGCCTACCGGGGGGCGCAAAGGCAAAGGCCGCTGTCGCCAGGTGGCGTCAAGCGTTATCGTGGCCTCGCGGAACCAGCGATCGAAAGGCG
>JAZFZX010000080.1:0-4130 GCA_036444135.1 Kiloniellales bacterium
TCGGTCGGGCACATGAGCGCCTTCATGGCCCAGAACGGCCACCTGGTGGTGTGCGGCGACGCCGGGCCGGACCTGGGCGATTCGATCTACGAAGCGAAGCTGTTCGTCCGCGGCAGGGTGGAGAGCCTGGGCGCCGACTGCGTCGAGAAGGAGATGCGCGACGAGCACCGCGAGGCCCTAACCGGGCTGCTCGAGCGTGCCGGGGTAACCATCGACCCGTCCGAATTCCGGCGCTATGGCTCGGCGCGCAAGCTCTACAACTTCAACATCGATCACGCGGATCAGTACTGAGGACCCGCGAAAGGCAGACCGCCATGACCTTGGACCCACGCACGCTGAGAGCCTCGGCCACCTTCCCGCAGCACGTCATCGCGGAGATCCAGAGGGCCGCCGACCAAGGCCTCTACGACATCCGCGGCTTCGGCGCCAAGCGGGCGTTGCCGAGCTTCGACGACCTGGTCTTCCTGGGCGCGTCCATCTCCCGCTATCCGCTGGAGGGCTACCGCGAGAAGTGCGAAACCAATGTCACGTTGGGCGCCCGCCACGCCAAGAAGCCGATCGAGCTCAAGATCCCCATCACCATCGCGGGCATGAGCTTCGGCGCGCTCGGCGCCAACGCCAAGGAGGCCATCGGACGCGCCGCGACGGCCATGGGCACCAGCACGACCACCGGCGACGGCGGCATGACGCCCGAGGAGCGGGAGTCCTCCGAGACGCTGGTCTATCAACTGCTGCCCTCGCGCTACGGCATGAACCCCGACGACCTGCGCAAGGCCGACGCCATCGAGGTGGTCGTGGGCCAGGGCGCCAAGCCGGGCGGCGGCGGCATGCTGCTGGGCCAGAAGATCACCGAGCGGGTGGCGCGCATGCGCACGCTGCCCCAGGGCATCGATCAGCGCAGCGCCTGCCGCCATCCCGACTGGACCGGTCCCGACGACCTGGAGATCAAGATCCAGGAGCTGCGCGAGGTCACCGACTGGCAGGTTCCGATCTACGTCAAGATCGGCGCCACGCGCGTCGCCTTCGACGTACAGCTGGCGGTCAAGGCCGGCGCCGACGTGATCGTGCTCGACGGCATGCAGGGCGGCACGGCAGCCACCCAGGACGTATTCATCGAACATGTCGGAATTCCGACCCTGCCGGCGGTGCGCCAGGCGGTGGACGCGCTCCAGGGCCTCGACATGCACCGCGAGGTCCAGCTGATCGTCTCCGGCGGCATCCGCAGCGGCGCCGACGTGGCCAAGGCCCTTGCGCTCGGTGCCGACGCGGTTTCCATCGGCTCGGCCGCCATGGTGGCGCTGGGTTGCAACAAGCCGGCCCACGTGGAGGACTATCACGCGCTCGGCACGGAGCCGGGCTACTGCCATCACTGTCATACCGGCCGCTGCCCGGCCGGCATCACGACCCAGGACCCGGACCTCGAATCACGCCTGCCGCCGGAAGCCGGGGGCCGCCTGTTGCGCAATTATCTGACAACCATGGTGCTCGAGCTGCAGACCCTGGCGCGGGCCTGCGGCAAATCGCACGTCTTGAACCTGGAGCCCGAGGACATGGTTGCGCTGTCGATCGAAGCCGCCGCCATGGCCGGCGTGCCACTGGCGGGCACCAACTGGATTCCGGGCCGGGGCAATGGAGCGGGATAGATTTCGGGGTATCCGTTGCGGCGCCCCGCCGGGCTTGCGCCGCGCGGACAAGACTGTAATTTCATAGCGCACTGGATCGACTGTTAGGCCTAACAAGGGGGGCTGCAAATGGCACAACAGAAGAGCGGGCGGGCGAAAGCCGCCGACCTTTCCAAGATCGCCAAAGAGCGCAAGATCAAATACTTCCTGATCTCTTTCGTGGATCTGTTCGGCGCCTTGCGCGCCAAGCTGGTGCCGGCGCGCGCCATCGCGGACATGCAGAAGAGCGGCGCGGGCTTCGCTGGCTTTGCGGCGTGGCTCGACATGACGCCCGCCCATCCCGACATGTTTTCGATTCCCGACCCGGACAGTTTGATTCAGCTGCCGTGGAAGCCCGAAGTCGCCTGGCTCGCCGGCGATTTGTGGATGGCCGGCAAGGAAGTGGAGGAGTCCCCGCGCGTCGCGCTGAAGCGTCAGATCGCGCGCGCCGCCAAGGCGGGTTTCCGTCCCATGACGGGTGTCGAATGCGAGTTCTTCCTGATCGACCCCGAAGGAACCGCCATCTCCGATCCCATGGATACCCAGGAAAAGCCCTGTTACGACCAGGCGGCCCTGATGCGCCGCTACGACGTGGTGTCGGAGATCTGCGACAGCATGATCGAGCTCGGCTGGAACCCCTATCAGAACGACCACGAAGACGCCAACGGCCAGTACGAGATGAACTGGGATTTCGGCGACGTGCTGCGCACCGCGGACCGCCACGTCTTCTTCAAATACATGGCCAAGTCGATCGCCGAGAAGCACGGCATGCGCGCCACTTTCATGCCGAAGCCCTTTGTCAATCTCACCGGCAACGGCTGCCACGCCCACGTCTCCTGGTGGGACAAGGCGGGCCGCAAGAACCTGTTCCTGAACACCAGGGACGAGAATGGCCTGAGCAAGGCCGCTTATCACTACCTGGGCGGCCTGTTGTCGACGGCCCCGGCCTTCTGCTCGATCTACAATCCGACCGTGAACAGCTACAAGCGCATCAACGCGCCGCGCACGCAGTCGGGCGCGACCTGGGCGCCCAATACGGTCACCTACGGCGGCAACAACCGCACCCATTTGGTCCGCATCCCCGACGCCGGGCGCGTCGAGGTGCGTATCATGGACGGCGCGGTAAACGCCTACCTCTGCCAGGCGGCGTTGATCGCGGCGGGCCTGCACGGTGTGGAGAACAAGATCGACCCCGGCAAGCGGCTCGACATCGACATGTACGCCGAGCCCTACAAGGCCCGTGGCGCCAAGAAGCTGCCGCTCAACCTGCTCGACGCGCTGCGCACGACCGACAAGAGCAAGGCGGTGCGCGACGGCCTCGGCAATTCCTTGGTGGACGCTTACCTCAAGCTCAAGAACATCGAGTGGAACAACTATTGCCACCACCTGACCCAGTGGGAGCGCGACCACACGCTCGACTGCTGAGGCGGACGCCGATCGGCGCGATGACCGCTCACGTGGACCCGCGCCGTCCCTAATTCACGTCGAGGCCCGCCCGGCAATCGGCCAGGTAGTCGTATCCAGCCCGGGCGCGGCCGATGGCCGAAGGGTCGATCTCGGCGACCAACAGGTCTTCGCCCGTACCGGCGCGGGCCAGGTCGCCGCCGCCCAGAATGCCATGCCTATGGGCAGCGGCGGACAGACGTGATAACTGGTTTCGCTCACCAGCCGCCGACGAGGGGAGGGCCGTGCCATGGCCGAATTCGACAAGGTTGCCGTCGTCACGGGGGCCGGCAGCGGAATCGGCCGGGCGGTGGCGCTGGCCCTGTTGGGGGACGGCTACGCGGTGGCTCTGGCCGGCCGCCGCCAGGGGCCCTTGCAAGAAACCGCCGCCGCGGCCGGAGAGGCCGCACCGCGCGCCTTGGTCGCGCCCACCGACATCAGCGACCCGGCGTCCGTGCGCGCCCTGTTCGACAAGACGAAGGCGGCCTTCGGGCGCCTCGACCTGCTGTTCAACAACGCGGGCATCGGCGCGTGGGCCACACCGCTGGACGAGCTCCCCTTCGATCAGTGGAAGGCGGCGGTCGATATCAATCTGAGCGGGGCCTTTCTGTGCACCCAGGAGGCGTTCAAGCTCATGAAGGCCCAGGACCCCCAGGGCGGGCGCATCATCAACAACGGCTCGATCTCGGCCGACCGTCCGCGGCCCAACTCCGCGCCCTACACCGCCACCAAGCACGCCATCACCGGCCTCACCAAGTCCACGTCCCTGGACGGCCGCAAATACGATATCGCCTGCGGCCAGATCGACATTGGCAACGCCGCGACCGAGATGACGGCGGGCATGGCCGAGGGTGCCACCCAGGCCGACGGCTCCATAGCGATCGAGCCAAGGATGGACGCCGCCCACGTGGCCAGCGCGGTGCTCTACATGGCGAGCCTGCCGCTGGACGTGAACGTGCAGTTCATGACCATCATGGCCACGAAGATGCCCTACATCGGACGCGGTTGAGCGGCCCGCCGGGCGGT
>JAZFZX010000081.1:0-3072 GCA_036444135.1 Kiloniellales bacterium
AGCCGGGCCTTGAGGTTGTCCTTGGTCATCGCCACCAGCGAGGCGATGATGATTGTGGCAGCGGCAACGTAGGCGAGCCACTGGCTGGCGCCCGTTGTGGTGAGAAGATCCAGGCCGAAGATATAGATCACCACCTTGAGGACGCTGAACACGCCCGCCTTGACCACCGCGACCGCATGCAGCAGCGCGCTCACCGGGGTGGGCGCCACCATCGCCGCCGGCAGCCAGCGGTGGAACGGCATCACCGCGGCCTTACCGATGCCGAACAGATAGAGCACCATCAGGATCGCCACCAAGCCGTCCGACGCCTTGCCGTCGAGAATGCCGCCTTCGGTGAAGTCGAGGGTGCCGGCGGTCACCCAGGTGAGTCCGACGGCGAACAACAGAATGCCGATCGAGGTGCCGAGCAGGATGCCGAGGTAGACGCGGCCCGCCCGGCGCGCCTCGTCGGTGCCGCTGTGGGTCACCAGCGGATAGGTGCAGATCGTGAGCGCCTCGTAAAAAACGAACAGGGTCAGCATGTTGCCGGAGAGCGCTACGCCCATGGTGCTGGCCAGTGCCACGGCGAAGAAGGCGTAGAAGCGGGTCTGATAATCCTCGTTGTGGCCGCGCATGTAGCCGATGGAATAGAGCGAGGTGACGATCCACAGGAAACTGGCGATGGCGGCGAACGAGGCGCCGAGCGGCTCGACCGTGAAGGTCAGGCTGAGGCCCGGGAAAATCTCCACCAGGGTCACGCTCGGCCGCGCGCCCGCAATCACGTGCGGCAGAATGGTCAGCACGAGCCCGAACAAGGCGGTCGCGGTGACCAGGGTGACCGCCTCGCGCAGGTTCGGCCGCGATCCGGTGAGCCAGATGAGCAGAGACCCCGCAAGCGGCACGGCGAGGATCAGGGGCAGCACCGTCTCGGGCGTCATGGCGAGTCCCCGATCAGTGCTTCGGCGGCGGCCAGGGCCAGGTCCAACGGCCAGCTGGCTTCGATGCCGAAGACGATGCAGGCGGCCGCCAGTATCACCAGCGGAACCAGCATGCCGAGCGGCGCCTCGCGCACGTCCTCACGGCCTTCGGGCGCCGGCCGGAAGTAGGCCACCTCCACGATCCGCCAGGTGTAAATCACCGCGAACAGCCCGCTCATCAAGACGACGACCGCCGCCGGCCAAGCGCCGGCCTCGAGGGCGGCCTGGATCAAATACCATTTGCTCACGAATCCGACCGTCAGGGGCAGGCCGATCAGGCTGAGGGCGCCGACCACGAGAGCCCCCATGGTCACCGGCATCTGCCGGCCGAGGCCCGCCAGGTCGTCGATGGACACGGCGCGCGTCCGCGAGGCCGCGCAACCCACCGCCATGAACAGCGCCGCCTTCATCAAAGCGTGATTGAAGATGTGGATGATCGCACTGGCCAAGCCCAGGACGCTACCGAAGCTCAAACCGAGCACCATGTAACCGATCTGTGAAACGCTGGAGTAGGCGAACAGGCGTTTGACGTTGTTCTGGAAGATCGCGACCAGCCCGGCGGCGACCATCGACAGCATACCGAGCCCCATCAAGGCATCGTCGAACATCCCGCCGCGATAGAGGGGCAAGCCGCCGTACACGGTGTAAAGGATCCGGATGATGACATAGACGGAGACCTTGGTCGCGGTGGCCGCGAGGAACACCGTCACCGTCGTGGGCGCAAAGGCATAGGCATTGGGAAGCCAGAGGTGCAACGGAAACAGCGCCAGCTTGAGGCTAATCCCGACGATGAGGAACGCCAGCGCCACCTCGACAGTGCGCAGGTGGAGCAGATCCGGAACTCGGCTGGCGAGATCGGCCATGTTGAGTGTGCCGGTCATCATGTACAGCATGCCGATGCCGATGACGTAGAAGGTGGCACCAATGGTGCCCATGATCAGGTAGCGGAACGCGGCGGTGAGCGCCCGGCGGTCGCGGCCGAGGCTGATCAGCACGTAGGACGACAGCGAGGAAATCTCGAGAAACACGAACAGATTGAAGGCGTCGCCGGTGATCGCAATGCCAAGAAGACCGGTGAGGCACAGCAGGTACATGACGTAGAACAGGTAGACGCGCTGGTGCGGGATCTCCTGTTCGACGTTGTCCCGGGCGAATGGCATCACCAGCGAGCCGATCCCGGAGACGATCACGAGCACGAAGGCGCTCAGCAGATCGACCCGGTATTCGATACCCCACGGCGGCGCCCAGTCGCCGAAGGCATACGAGATGGTGCCGTGCTCGACGACCTGGACGAGCAGGCCAAGCGAGATCGCGAAGGCCGTCCAGGTTACCAATGCGGCGAGCACCCAGGCGGCCCGGCCGTTGCGCAGCAAGACGCAGGTCGGCGCGGCCAACAAGGGAACCACGACCTGCAGGGCGGGCAAGTGGGCGATGATCACGGCAGATCGCCCTCCTGCTCTTCGATCTCCTCCTCCTCGATGGTGCCGTAGGCATTTCGGATGCGCACCACGAGGGCGAGGCCGAGGGACATGGTGGCGACGCCGACGACGATGGCCGTAAGGATCAACACGTGGGGGAGCGGGTTGGAATAAACCGTGTAGCGGTCGTCCAGGATCGGCGCGGTGCCCTTGTCCACCGTGCTCATGGAAATGTATAGGACGAACACCGAAACCTGGAAAATATTGAGCCCGAAGAGCTTCTTGACCAGGTTGCCTTGGGCAATGACGACGTAAAATCCGATCATCATCAGCACGACGACGACCCAGTAGTTGAACAGGCCTGGAAACGCCACGATCTAGTCTTCCTCGGCGTCGCGGTCGCGGCCGGCGAAGATGAAAAAGATGGTGATCATCGCCGAGGCGACCGTCAGGCCGACACCGAACTCTATGAGCAGGATGCCCAGGTGCTGGCCGTGGACCGGGTCGTGAGCAAGCACGGAGTAGTTGAGGTAGTTGCCGCCGAGCAGGAGTCCGGCCACACCGACGCCGGCGTACAGCAACACGCCCAGCGCCAGGGTGACCCGAGTCAGTCCGGCAGGCAGCACCCGGCGGGCCTGGGCAACCCCGAACAGCAGGGCGTAGAGGATGAAGGCAGAGCCAAAGATGACACCGGCCTG
>JAZFZX010000082.1:0-3322 GCA_036444135.1 Kiloniellales bacterium
CCTGGTCGAGAAACGCCTGCAGGCGGTCCGGCGGCAGCGACAGCCCGGCGAAGCGGTCCCATTCCGCGCCGTCGGCGATGCTGTTGGCCTGCTTGAAGATGGCCATCTGATCCGGGTTCATCAGGCCGGCGTGGTTGTCCTTGTGGCCGGCGAACGGCAGCCCGAAGCCCTTGATCGTATAGGCGATGAAACAGGTCGGCCCATCCTCCGGCGCCCGGCGAAAAGCCTCCAGCACGGATTCCATGTCGTGGCCGGCCAGATTGGTCATGAGGGCGGCCAGCGCCTCGTCGCCGTAGGTGTCGAGCAGCGCCTTGATGCCTTTGACATCGCCGATATCGGCGAGCAGGTGCCGCCGCCAGGCCGCGCCGCCTTGGAACACCAGCGCCGAGTAAAGCGAGTTGGGACAGTCGTCGATCCATCTCTTGAGCGCCCCGCCGCCGGGCTTGGCGAAGGCCGCCTCCAGCATCTTGCCGTATTTCAGCGTGACCACGTTCCAGCCCATGTTCTGGAACAGCTGGTCGATGCGCCCGAACAGGCGGTCGGGGACCACGGCGTCCAGGCTCTGGCGGTTGTAATCGACCACCCACCAGACGTTGCGGATATCGTGCTTCCAGCCTTCGAGCAGGGCTTCGAAGATGTTGCCCTCGTCGAGCTCGGCATCACCGAGCAAGGCCACCATGCGGCCCTCGGGCGTCTCTGGCGGCGCCCACGACTTCAGCCGCACATAGTCCTGCACCAGGCTGGCAAAACTGGTCATGGCCACCCCGAGCCCGACGGAACCGGTCGAGAAGTCCACGTCGTCGCTATCCTTGGTGCGCGAAGGATAGGATTGTGCGCCGCCCAGGGCGCGGAAGCGTTCCAGCTTGTCCCGGCTCTGGTTGCCCAGGAGGTACTGGATGGCGTGAAAGACCGGGCTGGCGTGCGGTTTTACGGCCACCCGGTCGTGCGGGCGCAGCACGTCGAAATAAAGCGCTGTCATCAGCGTAACGAGCGACGCGCAGGAGGCCTGATGGCCGCCGACCTTGAGCCCGTCGCGGCTCTCGCGCAGGTGGTTGGCGTTATGAATGGTCCAAGCGGCCAGCCAAAGGATCTTCTTCTCCAACTCCTTCAGGTTGGCCAACTGGTCCGGCGCGATGGCGGCGCCGGCGTCCAACCGCTTGAGCGGTGAGGATTTCGTGCCGCGCGCCTTTGCCATGTGACCTATCCTGTTCGCCGCTGGTTCGCCGCCATCATCCGATACGGCCATTTGGCAGACAAGGACCTTCCCGCGCGGGCGCCCGAACGGGCACGGCCTCGGACAGGCCCGAAAGGGCGCTGACCGAGGTTGGATTGGCCAAGGGGTTTGGCCGTGGGGATTGGCCGAGGGGGTAAAGGACCGGAGCGATCGGTTTAGGCGTCCACGGTCTCCGAGAAATAGGTCGTGAAGGATTCCAGATTGAGGGTGCGCCACTCCTGGAAGTTGGTGCGGCGTTCGCGCAGCTGTTCGACCATCACTTTGTAGCGCACGTGGGTGATGCCCATGGGGTCCGGCCCGACGTGCAGGACCTGCGCAGTCTCTACGATGTTGCCGGAGCCGTTGTGCCGGTAAATCGCACCTTCGCGGACCTCCGGCGTCTCCCGGTGGGGTTTGAAGAAGTGCCCGACAGCTTCACTCAGCATCGCGTTCGTTCCGGTTCCTACTCTCTTGCGGTGCAGAGTCCCTGCCCCGCACCAGCAAGACTGCGCGAACCCGGTTAAACGTACGTTAAATCTACAATTTTTGGGATTTAGGAGGATCGCCACGGCCACCGCCGCGCAGCGTGTTCAAAACCGCCGGCAGGGCCTCGCTCAGGTCTTCGGCGATGAGCCCGGGACCGATCCGGCCGGCGGCCTCGCCATGCAGCCAGCAGGCCGCGCAGGCCGCCTCGAAGGCCGCCATGCCCTGGGCCAAGAGCCCGACCACCAACCCCGCCAGGACGTCGCCGGACCCAGCGGTTGCCAGCTCCGGCGGCGCGTTGGCGTTGATGGCCGCCCGGCCGTCCGAGGCGGCGATCACCGTATCGGCGCCCTTCAGCAGCACGACGGCGCCGCTCGCCGCCGCCGCGGCCCGCGCCCGCGAGAGCTTGCTGCCCGCGCTTGCCAGATCGGGGAACAAACGCGCGAATTCGCCCTCGTGGGGGGTCAATACCGCGGCGTCCCCGATCGCCGCGAAGAGCGCCCCGGGTTCGACCTCGAAGACCGTCAGCGCATCCGCGTCGAGCACGGTCCGCTTGCCCGCGCCGAGGGTGGCCAAGACCCGCCCGCGCGTCTCTTCGGTGACGCCGTTGCCCGGGCCGAGCAGGACGGCGTTCTTTCGGGGATCGGACAGCAGGTCGTCGAAGTCGCCGGCGGCCTCCAGCGGCGCAGTGATGACGCTGGGCATAGCCAGCGCATAGATGCTCAGGGCCTCGCGAGGGCAGGCCAAGGTCACGAGCCCGGCGCCGACGCGCAGCGCGGCACGGGCCGCCAGCCGAGCCGCCCCGGTCACCGTGGCGCCCCCCACCACCACCACGTGGCCGAAGCGGTACTTGTGATCGTCCGGGCCGCGCCAGGGATAGGCCTGGGCCCACAAGGCGGGCTGGTTCTCGAATGTGTTGGGCGGCGCCCGGACAAGGACGCTGTCCGGAATGCCGATATCGGCAACGACCAGTTCGCCGCAAAGGCGGCGCCCGGGCAGCAAAAGATGGCCGGGCTTCTTACGGAAGAAGGTGACCGTCAGGTCCGCCGGGAACACTGCCTCGCCCAGCACCGCGCCGCTGTCGCCCGACAGGCCGCTCGGCACATCGACCGCGACGACGGGCCGGCCGCCGTTCCCCATTGCCGCGACCACATCTCGCGCGGTGCCGTCCAGAGGCCGGCTCAGTCCGGCACCGAACAGGGCATCGATTATCAGTTCGCCATCCTGCAACAGCTCCGGCGACAGCGCCTGTGTGTCGCCCCGCCACAAGGCGGCGTGATGCGCAGCATCGCCCTCGAGCCGGCCGCGATCACCCAGCAGGCCGACCCGTACCGGCCAACCCGCCTCGGCCAGGTGTAACGCCACCACGAAGCCGTCGCCGCCATTGTTGCCGGGACCGCACAGCACCAGAACCGGGCGCGGCTGCCAGCGCGCGCGGACCGCTTCGGCCACCGCGCGCCCGGCGTTCTCCATCAACTCGGCGCCTTGCACGCCGGCCGCGGTGGCGGCCGCGTCGGCCCGGTAGGTCTCCTCGACCGACAGGACCGCGCAGCGCTGAGCCGCAGCGGTATTATCGTCTTGCGTCATGGTTCGTCAGCGTTCCAACACGCCACCTTAGCGCCGGAA
>JAZFZX010000083.1:0-5698 GCA_036444135.1 Kiloniellales bacterium
AACCGGAATCGAGGAAGAAAACACGCTAAATCAAATAATTGAAGATCATGACTGACGTGATGCCTTAAGATTCGCCACGTCCGCTTCGGCGGCTTCGCGCAGCAGCACGTTGTCGGCCCCGCCCAGCACCAGATCGTAACCAGCGGCGAACAGCTCCGCGGCGCTGCGTCCGGGCGTCGGGATGATACCGAGCAGCTTGTCGGCAGCTTTGGCGGCCTGTTCGACGCGGGCTATGGCGGCGCGCACGTCGGGATGGTCCGGCTCGCCCAAGTGGCCGGCGCTGGCGGACAGGTCGAAGGGGCCGATGAACAGCATGTCGACACCTTCGATCGCGGCGATATCGGCGACCTGCAGAACGCCGCTGACGTTTTCGATCTGGCACATGACGAGCAGCTCGTCGGCGCCGCTGGCCACATAGTCCTGCCAGGCCGCACCATGGCCGGTCGCCCGCACGACCGACGCCGCCATACCGCGCATGCCGCGTGGAGGATAACGGCAGGCGGCCACTGCGGCCTCCGCCTCCACCGGTGATCCGACGGCCGGGATCATGATTCCCGCCAGGCCGATATCGAGCGCCCGCTTGATGGCCACGGGGCCGTTGACCGCCACCCGCAGCAAGGGTGCGCAATCCCATGCCTGCACCGCGTGGATCAGGGCGATGGCGTCCATGATGGAACCGGGCCCATGCTCCAGGTCGATCATTATGGAATCGTAACCTGCCCGGGCCATGATCTCGGCGCCGATCGGGCTGAACATCTCGAGAAAACAGCCATCGGCTGCCTGCCCGGATTGCAGGCGCGCCTTGAAGGACTGTCCCGCCATCATCTCCCCTCCCCGTTCAACGCCGGACCGGCGTTGCGGCCCGAGTCTCTATCTATAGCATTGACCTGAGACATCGGCGGCGTGATCCGCCTTAAAGGCTGGGCCTCGCGGGCCGCGATCAGGGATTGACCACCATACAGAAAGTGTTCGGAGCCTCTGCGCGCAGGCGCTGGCAGAGATCCGCAGCCGCGTCGCGGCTGTCGAGCGGCCCCGCCAGCACACGATAGAACGTCCCGTCATCGCCGTGGTCGACTGGGTGAATCGTCATGTCGACCGAGGCAAGCGCCGTCTGGTGTCTCCCCCGGGCCTCGCGCCACATTTCGTTGGCGGCGGCCTCGCTGTCGGCGGACGAAAGCCAGATACGATAGCTTTCGGCCGCTACAGCCTCCGCCGCCGTGTCGCCCGGCGCCTGCGATTCCTCTTCTTCCGTGCCGGCCGCAGAGACATCGGACTCCAGGGCGGCGGTCTGCGCGGGCTCGGGCGAAGCCGTGGCTTCGACCGGGGCCTCGCCGGGTTCGGTCTCAGCAATCTCCATCTGTTGGTCTTGCTGCTCTTCCGGCGTGGCCTGCACCGGCTGAACCTTCAGCTCCGGCTCGTCTTCGGTTGGCGGCTCCACCGGTAGCTGCATCGCTTCGGCCACCTGGGGCTTTAGCTCGGCAGGCGGTGGTACCCACTCGGGCTCCGGTTCTGTTACGACCGCTGCAGCGGGTTCGGGCTCCGGCTCGCTTGGCGCCGCGGCCACCACGGTTTCCTGGGGCTCCGGCTCGGCCGGTGGCTCCGCCACCTCGGCCACCTCCGGCTCCGGCTCGCTTGGCACCGCGGCCACCGCGGTTTCCTCGGGCTCCGGCTCGGCCGGTGGCTCCGCCACCTCGGCCACCGCGATTTCCTCGGGCTCCGGCTCGGCCGATGGCTCCGCCACCTCGGCCACCTCCGGCTCTGGCTCGGCTGGCGCCGCGGCCACCGCGGTTTCCTCGGGCTCCGGCTCGACTGGTGGCACGGCTATCTCTGGCTCACCGCCGGGCGGTGGCGGCATTTCGGGCACTTTGGCGCTCGGGGTCGGCGGCGCCGTCTCGGCGATCACGTGGCGGGACGGCACTGGCGCGGCCGGAACGACACCCTCACTTTCCAGCCTCGCAGCCTGCACCGCAGCATCGGTGTGGCCCTGCGCCGCCGCGAGTTGGTACCAGGCCAACGACTGCCTCTGATCGCGCCTGAAGACACGCCCCAGGCGAGTCATCTGGCCCATCGCATATTGTGAATCCGCCAATCCGGCCTCGGCCGCTGTCTCGAACCATCGGGCGGCCCGCGATTGGTCCTTGGCCACGCCGTCGCCCCGGAAATAGGCGAGCGCCAGGTTATATTGCGCCAACGCGTAGCCGGCGTCGGCTGCGGACAGCCAAAGTTCGGCCGCGCGGGCGATATCGCGGGGCACGCCGCGCCCTTGGGCATGCATCAAGCCCAGGTTGTTCTGCGCCGCCGCCACGCCTTGGGCGGCCGCCTCGCGGTACCAGAGCGCCGACTGGACATAATCCCGGCGTAGGTTTGCGCCACCGAACTCATAGAGCTTGCCGAGGTTGAACTGGGCGACGGGATCACCGGCCTCGGCCAGCGGCAGCCAAATGTCCCGGGCGCCCAGATGATCGCCTTGCTGGTAGGCCGCGAAGCCATCGGCGATGCTCTGCGCCCAGGCCGGCCCGTTCGCCCACAGGGCCGCAAGCAAGCCGACCGCCAATGTCAGCCTCGCAACCCGTTTCGGGACGGCCCGAACCACCCGGCGGAGTCGGGCGGCCGATTTCTCGGACATCTCGCGCGCTCGCTTCGTCTCCGTCATCTCACGGCCCTACTTCGGCTTCCTGCCTAGGGATAACTGCATCGGCCCCCAGTCACCTTCATCATGCCCGCCGCGCCGGTAACGATCGAAAAGCGGTATTCCCGGTCGCCGATAATGACGGCGTGGTGCAGGGGCAACAGGCCGGAGGCTTCGCTTGTGGCGCCGCCCAACTGTGCGAACCGAACCACCACGGGCTGCGCCGGATCGAACTGCGCCTGTGCGTTGCCCGCCGCATCGACCGACGCGATCCCTTGCGCCGTCACAGTGATCGCGCTGTTGCCAAATCCGACGGCGGCGTTCGCGCCGTGATAGAGCGGCGTCTTGACGTAGAAGCGCTTGGTCTCGACCTCGTCAGAACAATTTTCCTGATTGCGCGCCTGCTCCAGAACGAAGGACAGCCGCTCCGGCCCAACACCGTTCTGCAACTTCCGTTGCATCAATTCGTAGAGCGTCTTGGCCTCTCCGGAGGGAATATCCCGCCGGTAACGCTGTTGCCAGTCCTGCGCCCCGCGGTCGGACGCCGCGGCCGCGTCGGCAAGCTCGACGTTGTCCTGCTCGAGTTCTTCGATTCGGAGCGTCAAGGCTTGGATCTCCTCGTGCAATCGGGCGGCCTCACGCTCCGCCAAGCGGCTTCCCGTTTCATAGGAGTAAAGCCCCGCCGCCACGATGGCCGCCAGGGTCACCGTCCACTTGAACAGACGCCAACGCAGTTGGCGGCGGCGATGCGACCGTCTCTCCCGCAGGCCGAGACTCATCCTCTGCATAGGCCAATTCCATAACGCCGCGGACTGTCCGGAGCGACCGCCACCGGCACCGCGATACGAAAACACCGCATGGGTTGTTCAAGGCACAGCTATCCAACGATCACCTGCACATGTAAAGAGGTTTTGCCGCGGCGGCCTCGGACAAGAGCCCGGCCCTGCGGACAAGATTAGGCTTGCAGAAAGACAACACAATGACAAACATAGTTAATAATTTGACATGCATACTCAATAATAACTGAAAAAACGCCCGAACTGTATTGAAATTTTTTTCGATTAACTAAGCATACACCCTCAAATCATCTGAAATTCCGAAATAATACGCAGTATTGATTTTTTGGTTTTCTTCCTTATTTTCTTTACCTGCCACTGGGATTTTGCACGGCAGGGTCAAAGGGGCGGTATGAAGATGAATGCGGCAAACTGGCGCCGCGCGCGGCGAGCCTTTCTGCGGACTTTGGTTCTTGTCCGGCGCGCGTCCGAGAGCCTCGGACTGCGACCCTATTTCAGCCTGGTCACTTGGCCGCGCACGATTTGGGCCCTCGTCGTGTTCCTGATTCTGGCTTACCTGATGCAGGACCGCAGCATTCCGCAGCCCGGCGAGGGCGAGATTGCGGACCTGGATTGCCTGGCGCTCAACATTTACTTCGAGGCCCGCAGCGAGCCACTCGATGGCAAACGCGCGGTCGGCCATGTCGTGCTCAACCGGGTGCGGGACACGGAGTTTCCCGAATCGGTCTGCCAGGTGGTGCGCCAGGGCGGCGAGAATGTTCGGCACGGCTGCCAGTTCTCCTGGTGGTGCGACGGGCGCAGCGACAGGCCGGTCGACACGCTCGCCTGGCGGGAAAGCCGCGAAGTGGCCTGGGAAGTCCTGAGAGGCGCGACCAAGGACCCGACTTCGGGCGCTCTGTGGTATCACGCCGAGTACGTGCAGCCCTCCTGGCAGGACAAGATGCTCAAGAGCCGCCGAATCGGCCAGCACATCTTCTATCGCCGGCCGTGACGGCGGCGATTGGCGCAGACCAGCCGCATCGGACCCGGCCGGCGCGGCGCGGTTAGGTGGTGGGCGTCTCCACGATCTCGAAGTCGTGGGTCACCTCGGCGGTCTTTCCCAGCATCAGCGTGGCCGAGCAGTACTTCTCGGCGGACAGGTTGATCGCCCGTTCGACCTTGGCCGGGTCGAGACCGCGGCCGGCCACGATGAAATGCACGTGGATGCGGGTGAAGACCTTTGGCATCTCCGCCGCCCGCTCGGCCTCCAGTTCGGCCACGCAGCCTTCGATCGGCTCGCGCGACTTCTCCAGTATGTCGACCACGTCGTAGGACGTGCAGCCACCCATGCCGATCAGGACCAACTCCATCGGCGTGGGGCCGAGGCTGCGGCCGTCGTCGCCGATCGAGCTCATGACCACCCCGTGGCGGGTTCCCGATTCTCCGATGAAGACGCGGTCGTGCGACCAGGTAATGCGGGCTTTCATCTCGTCCTGTCTCCGCTGCCCAGGTTGGGGGGACTGTACCCCGCCAGGGTGCCGGAGCCCAGGGGCACAAGAGACGCGGGCCGGCGGCAACAAGGACCGCCAGGCAACGACGGGGAGCAGATTGGGGCTTCGCGCCCACACATCCAACAATCATCCTTTTGATACCAAACCGGGTCATAATCGAGGGCGAACGATCGAGTCGAAGGCATCCTGCGAACAAACCGATGAACCCGCCCTTGGTTATCTGTTCCGGTCCGAAACGACGGCACCGCGCGCGCCGAACGGCCATGGCGTGGGGGCGCGTTTCATACCGGCTTGTGGTGCTGGCGGCGGCGTTCATGGCCACGGCATGCACCTCTGCGCTCGGCCCGTCGGTTCCGGACTCCCTGAAGACGGCCGATACCCCCGAAGAACTGCAACTGCATGCCAAGGCCACGGACGGCTGCGCATTTGCCGGCACCTGGCGTTATGACAACGAGGACGCCGATGGCCGCATCGATGGGCTGTTCGTGGTTCAGGTCCAGGACGGCGAGATTCAGGCGATGCACCGCTTTTCCGGACAGGAGAGCGCAATCACGCTAGAGCACGCGACCTGCCCCTACCAGTCGTGCGAGCTGTGCGAGGACGGGTCTTCCTGCAAGCGCGGTTATTACGTCCTCGCCTACGTCGAACCGAATGGGCGCACGGCCGCGGGCGCGTCCCTCAATCCCAAATACGGAACCGGACGGGTGCTGTTCATTCTGAGCGACGACGGTCAGGGCCTCGAGGTTTCGTTCCAGTCCCCGGGCCGCTACCTGACCGCCCAT
>JAZFZX010000084.1:0-2395 GCA_036444135.1 Kiloniellales bacterium
CTGATGTTCGTGAGTGCGCAGCGGCGGGGTCATCACGTACTTCGCCCCCTCGAACTCCGGGCGATCGTACTCCTCGACGCTGAGAAAGAGGTAGTGCGGGCAGGTCTCGGCATGCACCCGGATATCACGGTCGCGCGCCTCGGTCACCGCGGCAAGCGCCTCAAGCGCCGAGAGGTGCACGACATAGAGCGGCGTTTCCGCCAGCTCCGAAAGGCAGATGGCTCGATGGGTCGCCTCCCCCTCCATTGACGACGGCCGCGTCAGCATATGGTATTTCGGCGCCGTGTGGCCCTGCGCCACCGCCTCCTCGACCAACACCTGAATAACCGGGCCGTTTTCCGCATGCACACAGATCATGGCGCCGCGCCCGCCGGCGAGGCGCATGGCCTTGAAGAGGCCGCCGTCTTCGACCATGAGCACGCCGGGATAGGCCATGAAAATCTTGAAGCTGGTGACGCCCTCGCGCTCGATCAGCGTCTTCATGTCGGCAAGCGTCTGGTCATTGATGTCCAGCATGATCATGTGCGCGCCGACGTCGACGCAGGCGCTCTGCCTCCGCTCGTGCCAGTTCTCGAGCCCGACGAGCGGGCTTTCGCCGCGGTTCTGATTGCAGAAGTCCACCACCGTGGTCGTGCCGCCGAAGGCGGCTGCCTTCGTACCCGTGCCGAAGGTGTCGACGGTACGCGCGACGCCGAATTCCCAGTCCAGGTGTGTGTGCACGTCGACGCCACCGGGCAGGGTCAGAAGACCGCTGGCATCGTGCACCTCCACGTCATCGCCAACCGGGATGTCCTTGCCGATGGTGTGCACACGGCCGTCCTCGATCAGGATTTCCGCATGGTAGTCGTCGACCGCCGTAACAACGTGGGCGTTCTTGATCAGTACCGTCGCCATTTCCGCCTCCCCTTGCCGTGCGCTCGGTAGATTAGCACCAGCGTTCTTGCCGTTGAAGGAAATCGTTGGCGGCGCCGAAGCCGAGGCCGCCGCAGACGGTCCTATGGCGCGAGTTCCGCAAAGAAATCGGCCACACGGGTCCTGGTCTCCGGGTCCGAGAGCAGCACCATCAGCAGGATGCGTGCCTTCGGCCCTTTCAGATCGCCGGCGAACAACGCGCCGGCGTCCTCGAGATCGCGCCCGCCGCCGCCACCGCCGTAGACGGGTTCCACCCGACCCTCCGGACACCGCGAGGTCACGACGACGATCACGCCGGCATCCACGGCACGGCGCACCGCCGCGGTCAAGGTGCTGGGGCCGTTGCCGCGGCCGAAGGCCTCGATCACCAGTCCCTTGATGCCGGCGTCGACCAGGGCATCGATGAGCCGGATGTCGACTCCAAGGAACAGGCGGACCAGGTGGACGCGGTCCTCGAGGCTGGCGATTTCGAACGTCCGGCGCAGGCACGGGCGGCGATGGATGACGACACGATCACCGTCGACCTCGCCGAGGGCGCCGCGCCCATAGGACTGGAAAGTTTCGACCGCGCTGGCGTGCACCTTGGTCACGTCGCGCGCGGCGTGGATCCGGTCGTTAAAGCACAGCAGCGCCCCGAGCCCCCGGGCCGCCGGCGAGGCCGCGGTGCGCAGGGCGCTCAGGATGTTCCGGGGCCCGTCCGGATGGGGGTCGTCGTGGGTGCGCTGGGCGCCCGTGAACACGGCGGGTTTGTCGCCGCGCAGCACCAAGTCCGTGAGATAGCAGGTCTCCTCCATGGTGTCGGTCCCTTGCGTCACGACGACTCCGTCGACATCGGACCGCGCCAGGGTCTCGTTGATGTGAGTCGCCGTGCGGAACGCGAACTCGGCAGACATGTCGAAGCTGGGGATCGTGGCGTAGCTGTCGACCTCGAGCGCGGCGACGGCGTCGGCGCCCGGCAGCATGGCGATCAGGTCGTCGCCGCTCTGCGAGGCAACGACGCGACCCTGGGCCGGGTCGTAACGGGATGCGATGGTTCCCCCGGTACTGATGAGAACGACTTTGTGATTCATGCGACTCCCCCTGTTCGCGGTGGCCCGGGGGCTGGTGCCGCTACGCGACCCGCCGTTCGACGTCGCCGAGGCAGTTGAAGGCAGCCAGCGACCTCTCGATGTCGGCCTGCTCCAGGTCGCGTACGATGAACACGATGCGCGAGCGGTGATCCCCGTCCGGCCAACGCTCGAGGTGCACCGGGGAATGGATCACGTGCTGAACACCGTGAATGACGACCGGCGCCGGCGCCTCGATCACGTTGAGGAGTCCCTTGACACGCAAGACTTTCTCGCCATGCGCATGCAGCAACATGGTCAGCCAGATGCCGAAGGCGGTCCAATCGAGGGGTTGGTCGTAGGTCAGGCAGAAGGCGCGGATTTTGCGGTCATGGCGATTGACGTCGAGGGCATGGCCGTCGCCGCTCGCGGCGCCG
>JAZFZX010000085.1:0-12659 GCA_036444135.1 Kiloniellales bacterium
CTGCCCGGGCTCTATGGCTGTCAGATCTGGGGCGACTGGGTGAACGAGGCCGGCGGCATCAATATCGGCGGCGATACCTACAAGGTCGAATTCGTCTCCTACGACAACGAATACGCCCCCGACAAGGCGCGCACCGGTGCGCAAAAGCTGATCCACGAGGACGGCGTCAAGTTCATCATGATGCTGGGCGGGGATACCATGCCGCCGGTGGTCGAGATTTCCAACCGTACCGGCACGCTGGTTTCCACGTTGCTGCCGAGCGACCTCACCCCGGACACGCCCAACCTGATCGCGCCGTGCGAGGTGCATCCGATTTACAACGTGACGGGTGTCGAGTGGTTGGCCGAGAACAAGCCAAACCTCAAGACGGCCGTGATCTGTGCTCAGGACGACGCACTCGGCCGCCCGTCGGTGGCGACCTATCTGGCGGCCTTCGAGGCGGCCGGCATCGAGATGCTGGACGACCCCTTGTTCTTCGACATCTCGACCACCGACTTCGCGCCGGTGGTAACGGCGCTGTTGGCCAAGAACCCGGACATCCTGTGTCTGGACACCGCCTACGCAGACTTCGTCCATCCGATCTGCGAGCAAGCCTTCCAGCAAGGCTACAAGGGGCAGATCATCTCGTGCACCGCGGACTTTTACGAGCAGATCATCGACAAGACCTCCAAGGAGTTCATGGAAGGCTTCATCTTCCAGTTCCCGGATTTCGACGATGCGGCGCTCAACGACGCGCGGGTCAACTTCCAGCGCCCGAACGATTTCTACGCGATCTACGCCAAGCGCTGGCCGGGCGAGTGGGGCGCGGTCTCCTGGGAGTACGCCTCGATCATGGACCTGTGGCGGGCCGGCGCCGAGAAGGCGGGTTCGGTCGAGCCGCAAGCCGTGCTCAAGGCCATGAAGGCCGGCGGCACGGGCCTGCATGCCTTCGGCGAGGCCAGCTGGTGGGGCAAGGAGCTGTTCGGCATCGACAACGCCCTGGTCGGCAACTGGCCGGTGGTGGTGATCGAGAACGGCAAGGCCGTGATCAAGGAGTACAAGTCCATCCCCGAATGGTGGGCCAAGAACAAGGACATCATGATCAAGCACTTCGATGCCATGGGCGAGATGTACTACCAGCGCACATGAGCGGTTTTGTCTAAAAGGATGACCGTCTGCGGCATTCTTTGCGATGCCTTATGGCCGGGGCCGGCCGCCGTCGCATGGCCGGTCCCGGCCACAGTTTTTTGAACGAGCCCGTCGATGGTCGATCTCCTCCTGCAGACCAGCGTCAACGCCATCTATGCGGCCAGTTTCATGGCCTTGATCGCGGTCGGTCTGGTGCTGATCTTCGGGGTCATGGGGGTGATCAACTTCGCGCACGGCGAGCTCTACATGCTGGGCGCCTACGTCGTCGTCTATCTCTATGCAGACAGCCGGCTGCCGTTTCTCTTCGCGGTCGCCGTCGGCTTGATCTTCGTGGGCCTGGTAGGGCTGGTGATGGAACGCGCCCTGTTCCGGCCCATGCGGGGCAATCCGCTGGGCGGCCTGATCGTCTCGATCGGCTTCCTGCTGGTGCTGCAGGCGGCGGCGGCGATGGGTTTCGGGGTGCGCATGGAACACATCCCGCCGCCCACCCAAGTCATCCTCCAGGTGTTCGGCTTGGAGAACGTGATCATCCCCCTGCAGCGGCTGTTCGTGATCGCCGCCGCCGTCGTCCTGCTCGCCGCCCTCTGGCTGTTCCTGCGCCGGACCAAGCTGGGCTGGGCGCTGCGCGCCTGTGCCCAAGACCCGGAGGCCGCGACCCTGCAAGGCATCTCGATCAACCAGACGGCGCGCATCGCCATGTGCATCGGCGCGGCGCTGGCCGGCGTGGCGGGCGCGCTGACCGCGCCGCTGGTGCGCACCTATCCCTACATGGGTCACTCGATCATCGTGACCGCCTTCATCATCATCATCGTCGGCGGCATCGGCAGCCTGGAGGGCGCGGTGATCGCAGCGGTGATCTACGCCTTCGTCCACACCTTCGTGACCACCTTTGCCGACGGGGTCATCGCCGACATCGTCGGGCTCTTGCTGATGCTGGCCGTCCTGGTGGCGCGGCCGACCGGCCTGATGGGGACCGGGGACCGTGCCTAGACCGGCGACATCCTTTGCCTGGAAGCCGCTTTTGATCCTGCTGGCGATCTACGCGGTGCTGATCGTCCTGCCGCACCTGCTCAGCTTTTCCCAGAAGGAGATCGCGGTCTTCCTGTTGATCAACGTTCTGCTGGTGATGAGCTACCGCGTGCTGACGCTGACCGGCGAATGGTCCCTGGGTCACGTGGTCATCATGGGCGTCGGAGCCTATGGCAGCGCGCTCTGCGCCAAGCGCCTTGGCATTCCGGTGCCGATATCCATGTTGCTGGGGGCGACGATCGCCGGGGCGGTCGCCTACGTGCTCAGCTTTCCGCTGTTCCGCATGAAGGGCTTCTATTTCCTGATCGGCTCGTTCGCCGCGGGCGAGGTGATCCGCCTGTTGTGGAAGCGCTTCCGGGACCCCTTCGGCGGCCCGAAGGGGCTCAAGTTGATTCCCTCCTTCCCGGACATCGAGATCGGCGGCACGACGATCGACTTCTTCGAGCCGGTCAACTATTACTATCTGTGCCTGATTGTGGTTTCCGTCTCGCTGTTCGTCCTCTACCGCCTCGAGCGCTCGCGGGTCGGGCTCACCTTCCACGCCGTGCATTGGCAGGACAAGCTGGCCGAGGCGGTCGGCGTCGACACGCGGCGCTACCGCACCTTGGCTTTCGTGATCGCCTCGTTCTTCGCCGGCCTGGCCGGCGCCCTGCTGGCCCATCACATCGGCACCGTCAACCCCAACCGCTTCGACGTGAAGGAGATGGTCTTCGTGCTGATCTGGGTGATCGTCGGCGGCACGGCGACCTTCTACGGCCCGATCCTGGGCGTCGTGGTGCTCACCGTCATCAACGAGCTGGTGCTCCGCGAACTGGGCGTCGATCAGGCGCGTCCCTTGATCTACGGGGCCATCCTCATCGCCTCGCTGCTGTTCCTGCCGCAGGGCCTGGAGAGCCTGGGGCCGAAGTTGCGGGCCTTGGCCGCGCGGCGTGGGGCCGGCGGCGCCGGCACGCAACAGGCCGGGGCGGAATAACCGGCCAAGACAGCCGTCATGGTCACGCCGGCGGGTCGGCGAGCAACAGCACCGCGGCCAGGAGCTTGCGCCCATCGCTGTAGCCGGCCGGCCGTTCCGCTCGCCAGCGCGCCAACGCACCGCGCGGTTCTGCGGTGCCCGCCGCGAGGCCCTCGGTGACCTCCCGGCCCTCTTCGGCGAGTGCCTCGTAGCGCGCCCGGGAGTGATGGTCGTAGCCGCTGGGATGCTTGCGCTCCAGGCGCAGGTGGAAGAGCGAGCTGCGGGACCTTCGTTCGGGGGCGAGCGCCGCCACCCAGGGCCCGCAGGCCTCCCACACCGCACGCGCTTCGTCGAACAGGGCGGTGGCCGCCTCCCCATCGCCCCCGTGCCGTGCGGCGGCCGCCTGGTTGGCCAGGCTCGCGGCCAGGCGCGGATCGCCGGGCTCGAAGGTCTCGCGCGCCAGGGTAAGCGCGGTCTGCCAGAGCGACGCGGCGGTGTCCCAACCATCGCCGGCCAGGGCTTCCGCCGCCGCCTCCTGGACATGTTCCCAGGTCAGCTCGGCGTCGCTCCAGCCGGCGCGCGCCAGGGCCGCCGCATCCGGCGGTTCAGCCGCCGAGGTAGGCACGCCGGACATGATCGTTCTCGTGCAGTTCGTGGGCCGGGCCTTCCAGGGCGATCGAGCCGATCTCCAGCACGTAGGCGTAATCGGCGAGACTGAGCGCCAGCTCGGCGTTCTGCTCGACCAGGACGACCGGCACGCCGCGCTGGCGGATCTCGACGATGATGCTGGCGATCTTCTGCACCATGATCGGCGACAGGCCCATGGACGGCTCGTCGAGCAGCAGCAGCTTGGGGTTCGACATCAACGCCCGGCCGATGGCCAGCATCTGCTGCTCGCCGCCGGACAGGGTCTTGCCCCACTGCCGGTGGCGCTCCTTCAAGACCGGAAAGTGATCCAGGACCATGTCCATGTCGCGGGCGATGCCGGCCTTGTCGGTGCGCAGAAAGGCGCCCGTGAAGAGGTTTTCCCGAACCGACAGGTCGGGGAAGATGCGCCGGCCTTCCGGGACGTGGGCGATGCCGGCGGCCACGATCTTCTCCGGCGCGACGCCGTCGATGCGCCGGTCGGCGAACCAGATCTCGCCGGCGCCGAGCTTCACCAGGCCCGATATGGCGCGCAGCGTGGTGCTCTTCCCCGCCCCGTTGGCGCCGATGATGGTGACGATGCCGCCCTCGGGCACCGCCATGCTGATTTCCTTGAGCGCGGCCACCTTGTGGTACTGGACGCTGGCGTTTTCGACCTTAAGCAGCACCGCCGACCGCCCCCAGGTAGGCTTCGATGACCTCGGGGTGCCGGCGGATCTCCTCCGGCGCGCCCTCGGTCAGAAGCTGACCGAAGTTGAGCACCGTAATGCGGTCGCACAGCCCCATCACGGCCTGCATGTCGTGCTCGACCAGCAGCACGGTCACGCCCTTGTCGCGCACCCGCCGGACCAGGTCCATCATGTGGCGGGTTTCCTCCGGGTTCATGCCGGTGAATGGCTCGTCGAGCAACAGCAGCTTGGGGTCCGCGACCACGGCCACGGCCATGCCCAGGGCGCGTTGTAGGCCGTGCGGCAGGTTCGAGGCCAGCTCGTCGGCCCGGTCGAGCAGCCCGAAGAAGTCGAGCACCTCGCGCGCCTTGTCCTCCGCCCCCCGTTCGCGTCCGCCGTTTCTGTTCAGCAGGGTGTTGAGCAGGTGATCGCGGGCCCGCAGATGGCAGCCGACCAGCACGTTCTGCAACACCGTGAATTCCTGGAACAGGGTCGTGGTCTGAAAGGTGCGCACCAGGCCCAGCTCCGCGATCGTGCAGGTCTTGAGGCCCGAAATGTCCCGCCCGTCATAGATCACGCGTCCCGAAGTCGGCGCGTAGAACCCCGAGATGACGTTGAAGGTGGTCGTCTTTCCCGCCCCGTTCGGCCCGATCAGCCCGCGAATCTCCAGAGGTTCGACGGAAAACGACAGCTCGTTTACCGCCGTCAGCCCCCCGAACCTGCGGGTCAGGGACTGCACCTCCAGAACGGGTTTGGCGGCGTCCATCCTATGGGGGGCCTCTCCGGGCGGTCGCGTTAGGATCGGGCGGCCGCCGGCGCGGCCTCGCGGGCCGCATCACGTACGCCCGAGTCCTCGATGATCTGCGCAACCGTCTCCATGCTCTGGCGTGGCGCCATGACGTGCACGCCGGCCACGCCGGGAGTCTCTCGCAGGCCCTGGATCAGCTCGATGCAGATGCGCCGGCCCTCGGCCGCGGGCTCGGCCGCCTTGTCCAGGCGGTCGATGACGTGGTCGGGTACGCTGACGCCGAACAGGTTGTCGCGCATCCAGCGGGCCGAGCGGGCCGAGGCAATGGGCCCCACCCCGACCAGCATCTTGAGCCGCTCGGTGATCCCGGCCTCGGTGAGCCGCGCCACATAGCGGCGCGCCACCGCCAGGTCGAAGCAGAACTGGGTCTGCACGAAATCGGCGCCGGCCTCGAGCTTTGCCTGGAGGCCGCTGGGCCGCCAGTCCGGTTCGGGGTCGCGTGGGGTATCGGCGGCGCCGATGAAGAAACGGGGCGGCGATTCGATCGCGCGACCCGACGGCAGGACCCCCTCGTCGCGCATCTGGCGCGCCATCTGCATGACGGCCCTGGAATCGAGATCGTGCACGAGCTTGGCGTCCGGATGATCGCCGCCGGACGGGTCGTCGCCGTAGAGCACCAGAACGTTGGTTACGCCCTGCGCCGCGGCGCCGATCAAGTCGCCGGCCAGCGCGATGCGGTTGCGGTCGCGGCAGGTGACCTGGCAGACCGGATCGATGCCGTTTTGCGCCAGAATGGCCGCCGCGGCGAAGCTGCTCATGGCCACGCGGGCGCCGGCCGCATCGGTCACGTTGATCGCGTCGACCCGTTCTTTGAGCGGCGCGGCCTTGGCGAGCAGGGCCGCGGCATCGCCCGACAATGGCGGTGTCACCTCGGCCGTGACCGCGAACCGGCCCGAGGCCAAGAGACGCCGAAGATGACCGCCTGCCGCCATGACGAGGCCTCCCCTGCCCCCATTCCCTTCACGTCGGGTTCTTGTTGGGCCGTTGTTGTCTTTGCCCATCCCAAAGGGAGAGGCAAAGGTTAGCTAGCGGAAATCGCTCGACGGGACAACGGGTAACTTGGCGGCCCCTCAGGTGCAATGACCGGCTTGGCGCCTTGTCCCACGGGCGTTTCAGGACTTCGGACGGGGTTGCCGTGGGGGCGTCCGCGGGGGCGGCTGGTACGTAACTGTTAACCATAATTTTCCAGCCTGCCGCTTCCGCAGCCCGCTGCTGGATCGGGGGTAACGGCTGCTTGCGCTGCGGCGGGCTCCGGCCGACGGAGATCCGCCATGGAGCCAGCGCCCGCCACCACGTTGCCGCTTCAGAACGAAGCGGGCCCCGCGGCGAGCGATCCGGCCCTCGCTGACCACCAAGGCTCACAGCATCTCGCCTGGCTCTTGGCCGCGTCGCAGCCCGAGACGGGCCCCGTCAAAGGGCCCAGCTGACACGGTAAGGCTGCAGGTTCTTGCCATGCCCGGCTGGCACGTGTTCTTTCGGACATTAGATATAAGAGGACACACCGGTCGACGCGTTCGATCGGGCGGAAAATCGGGGGAACCGTCCATGCCGCGTTTTTCGTTTGCTTTGGTCGTTCTCGTGGCGCTGACGAGCCAGGCCTGGGGTGGTTTCCAGGAAGGCCTGGCTGCCTTTTACCGCCTCGATTACCAAACCGCGCTGAAGGAATTCGAACGCCTGGCCGCGGAAGGCGACACGGACGCCCAGTACCAGCTGGGCATCATGTACTACCGGGGCGAAGGGGTGCTGCAGGACTATGACAAGGCGCGTATGTGGTACCGCCGCGCGGCCGACCGTGGCGATACCGACGCCCAGCTCAACCTCGGCCTCATGTACGCCCAAGGGGCCGGTGTCGCCCAGAGCTTCGTGGAGGCGTTCAAATGGTTCGAACTCGCCGTGGTGTATGGTCCGCGTGAGGATATCCGCTCGAAGGCCTATGTGAACCGGGAGAACGCGGCCTCCAGGATGACGAAGAAGGAGATCGAACGGGCCGAGCGGTGGGCACGGGAGTGGAAACCAAAGCAACCCTGACTTGAGCGGACGACCCGGAGACGGAAGTCGACATTACGCCAAAGCCTGGCCGGCAAATGGCCAGTGCTCGGACGTTTGCGGCGGCTCAGAGGCCGATCACCCGGGCCGCGACGAGCACGGCGACCAGCGCCGCCAGACCCGTGACCACGGTCAGCCCGGCGAAAACCAGGATGTTGCGGAGGCTTTCGAGAATCCCGCGGCGGCGCGGTGCGGCCCAACCGCCAGCGTGCGCGCCGCGCGGGGCGCTGGTCTCGTTCGTGCTGGCGAAGGCCTGGAGCGCCTCGGGCGCGAGGCCGGCGGCCAGCTGATTCGCACCCATTTGTCCAATCATCTTTGCGACCTTTCGTCGAAGACCTGGCCGCGCGGTTTCCGGCGACCCGGTGGGGTGCCGGAGATCGAACCAGAAGATGGTTAACAGCTGTTAAACGCAGGCTTTTTATCCGGGGCGGGGGAATCGCATGCTTGTTGTTCGCTCTATCTCCCCATTGCCGCAGGAATGGGGTTAGCCTAGGCTTAGACAAGGTCATGAGGACAAGCGCAGGCGGGGGTCTTCCAATGTCTGGTCGCGCAGAACAGCTCAAATCCGATCTCATCGAAAAGTGCCGGCAGCGCATTCACGAGCGCCTGGAACCGAAACGTGCGGCTGTGGTCGAACGTTTCTTGCAACGCTTCTACGCGAACGTGCCACCGGACGACATCGTCGGCGAGTCTCCCGATAACCTCTACGGCGCAGCGCTCGCCATGTTCGGGTTCGCACAGCAACGCGGCCCCGACCAGGCCAAGGTCAGGGTCTACAACCCGCGGCTCGAGGAACACGGCTGGAAGTCGTCCCACACGATCGTGGAAGTGATGAACGATGACATGCCGTTTCTGGTCGATTCGGTGACGGCGGAACTCAATGATGCCGATGCCGAGGTCCATCTGGTGATCCATCCGATCATCGAGGTTGAACGCGACAAGACGGGCAAGCTCACGAGACTGCATGAAGCTGACAGCATTCCGGACGGCGCGTTGAAGGAATCGGTCATGCACGTGCAGATCAGCGAGCAGCCGAGCGAACGCCTCGAGAAGATCGGCCAGGGCCTGGAGCGAGTGCTGTGCGACGTGCGGGCGGCCGTCGACGATTGGCGGCAGATGCGCGGCCGCTGTCTCGAGATCGTCAAGAAGTTGGAGAAGAGCCCGCCGCCGCTGCCGGCTGACGAGGTCGACGAGGGCGTCGCCTTCCTGAAATGGCTGGCCGAGGATCACTTCACCTTCTTGGGTTATCGCTCCTACATCTATACCGGCAAGGACACCAACGCGGTCATCGAGGTGACGCCGGACAGCGGCATGGGAGTCCTGCGCGACGAGGATGTGCTGGTGTTCGACGGCTTGCGCTCCCTCGGCAAACAGCCCGCCGAAGTTCGGCATTTCCTGCGGCAACCCCAGCTTCTACGGCTCACCAAGGCGAACCGCCGCGCGACCGTGCACCGCCCGGTCCTGTTGGACACCATTGCGGTCAAGATCTTCGACAAGAAGGGCGCGGTGACCGGCGAGCATCTCTTTGCCGGTCTCTTTACCTCGGTGACCTATTCGCGGAGCCCGCGCGACATCCCGCTGCTGCGTCACAAGGTCGAGGAAACGATGGCGCGCGCCGGCTTCGAGAGCAGCAGCCACGACGGCAAGGCGCTGATGCACATTCTGGACAGCTTTCCGCGCGACGAGCTTTTTCAGACCTCGCAGGACGAGCTGTTCACGACGGCCATGGGTGTTTTGCATCTTCAGGAACGCCAGCGCGTGGCGCTTTTTGCCCGGCGCGATCCCTTCGAGCGCTTCATCTCCTGTCTCGTTTACGTGCCCCGGGACCGTTACGACACGCACCTGCGCCAGCGCTTCCAGGACATTCTCGCAGATGCCTTCGACGGCGAGATCTCGTCCTTCACCGCGCAATTGAGCGAAGCGGTCCTGGCGCGCCTGCACATCATCGTCGCCACGACGCCCGGCCAGATCCCCGATGTCGATCTGTTGGCTCTGGAGGAGTTGCTGGTCGATGCCGCGCGCTCTTGGATGGACCGGCTGGAAGAAGCCCTGATCGAGGATCGCGGCGAAGAGCAGGGCATCCGCAGCCTGCGCCGTTTCGCCAAGGCGTTCCCCGCCGGCTACCAGGAGAACTTCAACGAGCACTTGGCGGTGTTCGACGTCACGCGCATCGAAGAGACGATGGAATCCGGGCGCCTCGGCATGAACCTCTACAGGCGGATCGAAGCCGCCGAGCACGAGGTCCAATTCAAGATCTATGTCGACGGCAAGCCGATCCACCTGTCCGATATCTTGCCCATGCTGGAGAACATGGGATTCAAGGTGATCGGCGAGGTTCCCTACGACGTCTGGCCGACGGGCCGGAACACGCCGGTGTGGATCCACGATTTCGAGATGGTGACCGAAGACGGCCTGCCCATCGACCTGGGCCGGGTGAAGGATGTTTTCCATGAGGCCTTCGAGCGTGTCTGGCAGGTCGACATGGAGAACGACGGCTTCAACAAGCTGGTCGTGCGCGCCGGCTTGACGGCCCGCCAGGTGACCATCCTGCGCGGCTATTGCAAGTATCTGCGCCAGGCGCGGATACCGTTCAGCCAGGCCTACATGGAGGAAACCCTCAAGAGCAATATCGAGATCACGCGGCGGCTGGTCGATCTCTTCGTTGCCCGATTCGATCCAGCTAACCAGACGGACAAGGGCAAGGCCGCCATGACCTTGACGGTGGAGATCGAGGAATGTCTGGAGCAGGTGAGCAACCTGGACGAGGACCGTATTATCCGCCGCTTCCTCAACGTCATCCAATCGACCCTGCGCACCAATTTCTTCCAGAACGGCGAGGACGGGCAGCCCAAGAGCTACATCTCCTTCAAGCTCGATTCGGGAGGCATCGACGAGCTCCCGCTGCCGCGGCCGTTCCGCGAGATCTTCGTTTACAGCCCGCGGATCGAAGGCGTGCACTTGCGGTTCGGCAAGGTCGCGCGCGGCGGGCTGCGCTGGTCGGACCGACGCGAGGATTTCCGGACCGAGGTTCTCGGCCTCGTCAAGGCCCAGCAAGTGAAGAATGCCGTCATCGTGCCCGTCGGGTCCAAGGGCGGATTCGTGGTCAAGCACCCGCCGGCGCCGGAGGCAGGCCGCGAAGCCTTCCAAGAGGAGGGCATCGACTGCTACAAGATCTTCATCAGAGGGCTGCTGGATATCACCGACAATCTGAAGGGGGGCAAAGTGGTTCCGCCCGAGCAGGTTGTCCGGCACGACGAGGACGATCCCTATCTGGTGGTCGCCGCCGACAAGGGCACGGCCACCTTCTCCGACATCGCCAATGGCGTGTCCCAGAGCTACGGCTTCTGGTTGGACGATGCTTTCGCCTCGGGCGGTTCGGCCGGGTACGATCACAAGAAAATGGGCATCACCGCCAAGGGCGCCTGGGAGTCGGTCAAGCGCCACTTCCGCGAACTCGGCAAGGATATCCAGAACGAGGACTTCACCTGCATCGGCGTTGGCGACATGGCCGGTGACGTGTTCGGCAACGGTATGCTGCTATCGCAGCACATCAAGCTGATCGGTGCCTTCAATCACCTGCACATTTTCATCGATCCCGACCCCGATCCGGCGAAGAGCTGGGCCGAACGCAAGCGTCTGTTCGACCTGCCGCGTTCGGCCTGGACCGATTACGAGACGAAGCTCATCTCGAAGGGCGGCGGGGTATTCGATCGCAAGGCCAAGTCGGTCAAGCTCACCGCGCAGATGCGCGCACTGTTCGGCATCTCGCAGGAACAGGTGACGCCGCACGAGCTGATCACCGCCATGCTGAAGGCCGAGGCCGAGTTGCTGTGGTTCGGCGGCATCGGGACCTACGTCAAGTCGAGCCTGGAGACCGACGCCGATGCCGGCGACCGGGCCAACGACGCGCTGCGGATCGACGCCAGCCAGATGCAGGCAAGTGTCGTGGGCGAAGGCGCCAACCTCGGCATGACCCAGCGCGCGCGGATCGAATACGGCCTGGCCGGCGGCCGCTGCAACACCGATGCCATCGACAACTCCGCCGGCGTCGACTGTTCGGACCACGAGGTCAACATCAAGATCCTGCTGGGCGATGTCGAGCAGGCGGGCGACATGACCCGCAAACAGCGCGACGGGATTCTGGCGAAGATGACCGACGAGGTCTCCGACCTGGTGCTGCGGGACAACTATCTGCAGTCACAGGCGATCACCGGGACCCATCAGATCGGTGCCCACCTGCTGGACCGGCTGGGCCGC
The DNA here is from genome assembly GCA_036444135.1 of Kiloniellales bacterium. GTDB lineage: Bacteria > Pseudomonadota > Alphaproteobacteria > Kiloniellales > JAKSDN01 > JAZFZX01. The sequence goes on from JAZFZX010000085.1 coordinate 11,534, forward strand.
TTCATGCGGTCGCTCGAGAAGGAGGGCCGTCTGGACCGGGCCATCGAATACCTGCCCGACGACGAGATCCTGGATGAACGGCACAAGAGGGGCGAAGGCCTCACCCGCCCCGAGCTGTCGGTGCTCCTGTCGTATGCGAAGCTCCAGCTCTATGACGAGTTGCTCGAATCTGACTTGCCGGCCGATCCCTACATGAAATCGACGCTGGTCGATTATTTTCCGACCCCGCTCAGAAAGAAGTATCGCAAGGAGATCGGCCGGCACCGCCTGCGCGACGAGATCATCGCCACTGCGGTGACCAACAGCATCATCAACCGCTGCGGCATCACCTTCATCCACGAGGTGAAGGAAAAGACCGGCCTGCCATCGGACGACATCGCGCGGGGCTATGTGATCAGCCGCCAGATCTTCGACATGCGGGATCTGTGGCGCCAGATCGAGGACCTGGACAACAAGGTGTCGGCGACGGTGCAGGCCGCGATGCTGGTGGAATGCGGGCGCCTGATCGAGCGCGGTACGGTGTGGCTGCTGCGCGAAGCCGGTCTGCCGCTGGACATCGAAGGCGCGACCGGCGATTACGCGGCCGGCGTCGGCATCGTGGCGGAAAAACTGAGCGGCCTGATCTCGGAGGCCGACAGCAGGCTGTTGGCCGACAGGGCCAACCGCTTCATTCAGCAGGGTGTGCCCGAAGACCTAGCCAAGCGGATCGCCGCCTTGGCCCTCTTGTCCTCGGCCTGCGACATCGTGCGGATCGCGGGCGGAGCCGGAATAGCGGTCGAGCCGGCCGGCGCGGCCTATTTCACCATTGGCGCGCGCTTCGGGTTCGACTGGCTGCGGCGGGCCGCCGGCCATCTGCCGACCGATACCGCGTGGGACAAGTTGGCGGTCACCGCGATCATCGACGATCTGTTCGGTCATCAGGGCGAGCTGGCCACCCGGATTCTGAGTGTGGCCGGAAACGGCTGGTCCGACGAGGTGATCGACGATTGGGCCGAAGCCAGGCGCCCCTTGATCGCGCGCGCCGAGCAGCTGGTCGCCGAATTGCGCGCCTCGGGCAACCCCGACCTTGCCATGCTTGTCATGGCCAACCGTCAGCTCAAGTCCCTGGTATCCAGCTAATACCAGG
>JAZFZX010000086.1:0-4529 GCA_036444135.1 Kiloniellales bacterium
AATTGGTGAATCCGCCCGTGTCTTGGCGCCCGGCGGCTTGCTGTACGTAGTCGAGCCGTTGTGCGAGGGCGCCCTGTTCGAGCTGCTGCGTCCGGTGGACGATGAAACCGAGGTGCGTGCGGCAGCCCGTAGCGCCCTGCAGCGCGCGATCGCCGACGAGACCTTCACCCAACTGCGGGAATATACCTACGATTCCCCTTACACCTATCGGTCGTTCGAGGATCTCAAGGAGCGCATGCTTGCGGTCGACGAGGCCAGGCGAACGGCCTTCGAGGCTCATGAAAGTGATCTTCGCGCGCAGTTCGAACGGGGTGCGGTGCGCAGCGAACAGGGGTTCGCCTTCACCCACCCCAATCGGCTCAATCTTCTGCAGCGCCTTTGAGCCTTTGCCGCGCTGTTTAAGGGTTGACCGAGGCCAACGACCGTTTGGTTGACCCTCAAAGATATTCCTGCCACATACAGCGCCCGTTGCCCCGCGATACGGCCCCGCGACGTACGATTACGGACAGGCGGATCGGTCCCCATGGCGATCAAGTACATCTCCCCTCATCACACGCCCGACGACCCGGGCGGATTGATCAAGGAAGTGCTGCTGATGGGCCCGGAATTTCCGGGACCTGCCGAGGACATCATGCTGGCATGGACGCTTCAATTGAGTTCCGATCTGGATCCGGCCGAAGCAGCCGCCCGGCTGCTCGGGGCCTACGGGGTCGCCGCCGGGCCGCTGCCCGACGGTGCCTGCGGTCGCCTCGTCGATCTGCTGCGGCAAGCCGCCGGCAGCGGCGACGCGAGGCCATGCAGCCCACGGCGGCGGCGCGGGCGGCGGCGCAACTAGCCAGGCACTCGCAATCCGGCAAGTAGACCCGAGGGTGGCCTAACCCCAGAGCTCGGGCGCGGGAGGATGGATTGTGCTTCCCTCATAGACCAGGCCGTCCGGCCGGTCCTTGTCGAGCAGCAAGGGCCCATCCAGATCCACTACCTCGGCATCCTGGGCGACCAGCAGGGCCGGTGCCATCGACAGGGAGGTCGCCAGCATGGACCCCACCATTATCCGGAACCCCAGGGACTGCGCGGCCTCTTTGAGCGCCATCGCTTCGGTCAATCCCCCGGTCTTGTCGAGCTTTATGTTCACGAAGTCATAGAGCCCATCGAGGTGCTCGAGGCTGTCCCTGTCGTGGCAGGATTCGTCGGCGCAGACCGGCACGGGATGTGGCATCGAGGCGAGCGCCCCGTCGGCCCCCGCCGGCAAAGGCTGTTCGACCAGCTCAACACCGAGGCCCACAAGGTGCGGCGCGAGATCCTCATAGATGGCGGGCGTCCAGCCCTCGTTGGCGTCCACCACGATGCGGGCCCGCGGCGCGTTGGCGCGCACCGCGGCGATGCGATCCAGGTTCTCCGGTCCCGAGAGCTTGAGTTTGAGCACCGGCCGGTCCGCCATTCGGGCCGCGGCGGCCCCCATGTTCTCCATCGTGTCGAACGACAGCGTATAGGCGGTTTCCACCGGACGCAGGGCCGGGAGCCCGAGCAGGGTCCAGACTCGCTCGCCACTGGCCTTGGCCTCCAGATCCCAGAACGCGCAATCCAGGGCGTTGCGCGCGGCGCCCGCCGGCAGCACCGACTGCAAGCCGGTGCGATCGAGTCCCTGCGTCAGTGGGCCACGCACGGCTTCGATCGTCGCGATCACGCCCTCGACCGATTCGCCGTAGTGCGGATAGGGCAGGCATTCGCCCCGGCCAACCACGCCGTCGCGTGCCAGTTCGGCCACGACGACGTCGGATTGGGTTCTGGTGCCGCGCGAGATGGTGAAGCGGTCCCGAAGCGGAAAGGTTTCGTGGCGGACGTTCAGGTCGATCATGGCCGCGTCCAGGCGCGCCCCGGACCCAAGACCTTCAAATCAGCTGGTCCACGAGGGGCGCGACGCCGTGGCGCACGGGATCGACCACCGGCAAGCCGAGTTCCTTCTCGGTCTCGCCTACATAACGGCGCGCCGCATCTGCGTCCATGAGCGAGGTGTTGACCGCCACGCCGATACAGCGGACGTCGGGGTTCGTCAGCCGCGCCGCCGTCAAATTGGTGTCGATGCAGAGTTGCAGGTCCGGCAGACCGTAATCCGGCAACCCGCGCATGTGGCTGCGAGTCGGCTCGTGGCACATGACGAGAGCGTCCGGCTGCGCGCCATGCAGCAGGCCCATACTGACCCCGGCAAAAGAGGCGTGAAACAGCGATCCCTGGCCTTCGATCACATCCCAATGGTCCGGGTCATTGGCGGGCGACAGCCATTCCGTGGCGCCCGAGATGAAATCAGCCACCACGGCGTCGACCGATACGCCATCGCCGACGATCAGGATCCCGCTCTGCCCGGTGGCGCGGAAATCCGCATTCATGCCGCGGGCCCGCATTTCCCGATCGAGCGCCAGCGAGGTGTACATCTTGCCGCAGGAACAGTCGGTCCCGACAGTCAACAGCCGCTTTCCGGGACGCTTTTTGCCGTCGCCGACGGCGAAGGTTTGTGAAGGGTGGCGAACGTCGAACAATCGACGGCCGTTGCGCGCCGCAGCCTCAGTCAATTGCGGGACGTCCGCCAGCTTGCCGTGCAGCCCGGCAGCCAGATCCAAACCCTGGTCGAGCGCCTGTTCGAGCACCTCCATCCAAGACTCGGAGAAGACCCCGCCACGGTTCGCGACGCCGACCACGAGCGTCTTGGCGCCCGCCGCAACGGCGTCGTCCAAGGACATATCCGACAGCCCTACGTCGGCCCGACAGTCCGTAAACCGCAGTTGGCCGACACAGTTCTCCGGCCGCCAGTCCGCGATACCCCTGGCGGTCTTAGCGGCCAGCTGATCCGGCGCGTCGCCTAGAAACAGCAGATAGGGTTGTTCAATCGCCATGCCCCCTGCGCCTCCCCTCATTGCACCCCGCGGTGCGAGATAGGGCACATAATAGCCGAAATCAAGCCTTCTGTCGCACTACCCAGCGATCGCAGACGCTGGTGAGCGCGCTTTGCCGTGACCGCCTGTGCCGCTATGATCGGCCGTTTTCGAGCCTGCTGAGCGAAGTGATACGGGGAACCAAGCTTTGACCTTCACCACCCGTCCGGAGATCGCTGGAACCTTCGGCGTCGTCGCCTCGACCCATTGGCTGGCGTCTGCGGCCGGCATGGCGGTTCTGGAAGGGGGCGGCAATGCCTTCGACTCCGCCGTCGCGGCCGGGTTCGTGCTGCAGGTGGTCGAGCCCCACTTGAACGGTCCCGGCGGCGAAGTTCCGATCATATTGCACGATGCCGGTACCGGGGCGGTCGAGATCATTTGCGGCCAGGGCACGGCCCCGGCTGGCGCCACCATCACCCATTATCGCGACCTCGGGCTCGATCTGGTGCCGGGCAGCGGTCTGCTGTCGGCGGTGGTCCCGGGGGCCTTCGACGCCTGGATGCTGCTGCTGCGGGACCACGGAACCCTGCGGCCCCGCGACGTGCTCCGCTACGCCATCGGGTACGCCGCGCATGGTTATCCGTTGGTGCCCCGAATTTCGGCCACCATCGAATCGGTGGAACCGCTGTTTCAGAACGAGTGGCCCACGTCGGCGGCGATCTACCTGCCTGGCGGCCAGGTACCGGCGCCAGGTAGCCGCTTCCGCAACACCGTCTTGGCCGAGACCTACGAGCGTCTGCTCGACGAGGCCGAGGCCAAGAGCGCGGATCGTGAAGACCAGATCCAGAGCCTGCGCGATGGCTGGTACCGCGGTTTCGTGGCGGACGCGATCGGCGCCTTCTGCGCGAACCAGGAACTGCTGGACTCATCCGGCCGGCGTCACCGGGGTGTCCTCACCGCCGATGACATGGCCACCTGGCAGGCGACCAAGGAGCCGCCGGTGACCTTCGATTACCACGGCCACACCTTCTGCAAAAACGGACCGTGGAGCCCGGGCCCGGTTTTTCTGCAGCAATTAGCGCTGCTGGCGGAGATCGACTTGGCCTCCATGGACCCGGTGGGTCCCGATTTCGTCCACACGGTGGTCGAGGCCGCGAAGCTCGCCTTCGCGGACCGCGAAGCCTTCTATGGCGATCCCGATTTCGTCGAGGTGCCGCTCGAAACCCTGCTTTCCGCCGACTATAACGACCGGCGCCGAGGGCTTATCCCAGAGGAGGCCTCTTTCGAGTTGAGGCCGGGATCGATTTCCGGTTACGGCGGCGCGGTCGACCTGGAGGCTGCCACGCGCCGGCAAACGATCAAAGACGCGGCCCTAGGCGGCGGTGAACCGACCATGAAGGCCGATGCCGCGGCCGGCGACACCTGCCATCTCGATGTCATCGACCGTCACGGTAACATGGTCTCGGCGACACCCTCCGGCGGCTGGCTGCACGCGTCTCCCGCCATCCCGGAACTCGGATTCTGCCTCACCAGCCGCGCCCAGATGTTCTGGCTCGAAGACGGTCATCCGTCGTCTCTCGCGCCCGGCAAACGGCCGCGCACGACGCTTTCGGTCAATCTGGTGCTGCGCGACGGCGCGCCCTACATGGTGTTCGGTACGCC
>JAZFZX010000087.1:0-12219 GCA_036444135.1 Kiloniellales bacterium
TCCGCGGTCGGACAGAGCCCGAGCCGCACCGAAAGGTCGAAGGCCATGACCAGGCCGATGGCCACGGCCTCGCCGTGCAGCAGGCGGTCGTCGTAACCGAGCTCCGCCTCCAGCGCGTGCGCGAAAGTATGGCCGAGGTTCAACAACTGCCGGGCGCCGGATTCGCGCTCGTCGGCGGCGACGATCGCCGCCTTGGCCGCGCAACAGGTCACTATGGCATGGCGCCGCGCGGTTGGGTCGCCTTCGATCACGCCCGTGCCGTGGGTCTCCAGCCAGTCGAAGAACGCAAAGTCGTTGATGAGCCCGTATTTGACGATCTCCGCGTAGCCCGCCAAGAGCTCGCGCCGACCGAGCGTGGACAGAACCTCGGTATCAGCCAGCACCAGGCGGGGCTGATGGAAACTGCCTATCAGGTTCTTTCCTTGCGCCGTGTCGATCCCGGTCTTGCCGCCGACGGAACTGTCGACCTGGGCCAGCAGCGTGGTGGGGATCTGCACGAAATCGATGCCGCGCAGGAGAATCGAGGCCGCGAAACCCGTCAGGTCGCCGATCACGCCGCCACCGAAGGCCGCCAGCAGACTGCGGCGTTCGACTTTGAGCGTGAGCAGGCGGCTGGTCAGGCTCTCCAAGTGGGCGAAACCCTTGGTCTGCTCGCCGGGCGGCAGGACGAGCGCCTCGTAGGCGATGCCGGCGTCGTCGAGTGCCCGTTCCAGGGTGGCCAGGTGCGCGGCAGCGACGGTTTCATCGGTCACGACGAAGAGGCGCTGGCCCTGGGCAATGGGCGCGATCCATTGGCCCGCCGTCGCCAGCAGTCCGTCTCCGACCAGAATGTCGTAGCTGCGTGGGCCGAGCTCGACGCGCAGCCGCTCGTGACTGGTCATGTCGCGCCAACCTCTCGATGCGCGGGGTCTTCGGGGCCTCGTTGGGCGGCGGCGTCCGGTCCCCGCTCCTCGACCATGAGGTAGTCTTCGATCGCCCGCCGCACCCGCTCCGTGGTCATCTTCGGCGGGCTGTCGTCGATGTCGACGACCACGTCCGTCTCGGCGTAGACCGGATAGCGTTCGTCGATGAGTTTCTGCAGGATTTCGCGGGGATCGCCGCTTTTCAACAAGGGCCGGTTGTTGCGCCGTGCGGTGCGCTGGACCAGCAGGTCGAGGTCGGCGCGCAGCCAGACCGAGACACTCCGCTCGCGGATTGCCGCGCGGGTGCGCGGATCCATGAAAGCGCCGCCCCCGGTCGCCAGCACCTGTTCCGGGTTGCGGAGTAGGCGGTCGATCACCCGGCGTTCGCCGTCGCGGAACGCGGCCTCGCCGTGCCGTTCGAAGATCTCGGGGATCCGGCAACCCGCGGCCAGTTCGATCTCCTTGTCGGCGTCGATGAACGGCCGGCCCAGAGACTGCGCCAGATGCCGGCCGATGCAGGACTTGCCGGCGCCCATCAGGCCGACCAGTACGATCGAGCGCGACAGGCCCTTGAGCAGGTCGTTCAGCTCACGCGCAAGCATAACAGATCCTCCACCGCGCCGGCTGGCGCTGCCGGCATCTCATTGAAACCCGGTCTTCGGCTGGCTAGACTGCCGCAAATTCGCCACAGTCCAAACCTATCATATCCTGGCTGACCCTATGCAAGACCAACTCAAGTACAAGGCCGTTCCGCGGCAAGGGGTTCTTTTGTGCCCTGGCTGCCCGGGCGGTTGGAGTTACTGATGCTCAATCCGTCGCGGCGAGTCTCCATGTCCAAAAAGATCTTTTTCTTCATGTTCCTTTTCGTGGCCGTTGTGGCCGCCGGAGGCCTGTTTCTCGTGACCTGGGAGATTCCGCCGCCGACAACACAGGTGGAAAAGACGATTCCCGATGAGCGGTTGCCCAAGTAACCTTCGCCGCCGCTGCGCGTTTGTGTTGATCTTCGCGACCGCCGCTGTGGCGGGGCCGTGGCTTTCTCCTGCCGCCGGCCAGGAAGCGGAGGACCCGACGGCCTATCAACCACCGGCCGGCCAACCGCTGATGCTCGCCCCACCCACCGTACTGCTGCCCCAGGCGGGCGGCCAAACCGATGCCGAGCCTGAATCGACGCCGGACGTCGAGGGGATCGAGGTCAGCCGTTTGGCCGAGATGGATCCGGAATCGATCGGCATCCTGGACCCGGAGCACGGCGGATTGGGGAGCGATCTGTGGCGGGGGACCGAACGGCGCGTCGTGGAACAGCTACTGCCGCGTCTGCCGGGCATGATGCATTCGGCCGGCATGCGCAACCTGGCGCGGCGGCTGTTGCTGTCCAATGCGGCGGCGCCCACCGATAGGCCGGATGCGGCGCCTTCGCACCGGGTCAATCTCCTGGCGCTCAGGATCGACCGGCTGGCGGCCATGGGCGATTACCCGGGCTTGAGCGGTCTGCTGCAGGTCGTACCGCTGCGTTATGACGACGAACCGGTTGCGCGGGCCAGGGTCGAGGCGCTGCTGCTGCAGGGCCGAACCGCGGAGGCCTGCACGGAGGTGCGTCCAGGCGTTGCCGCTCATCAAGGCAACCCTTATTGGCGCAAGGCTTTGGTGTTCTGCCAGATCCTCTCCGGCGAGGCCGCCGAAGCCTCGCTCGGCGTGGCGCTGTTGCGCGAAGAGGGAGAACAGCAAGACCAAGCCTTCTTTCAACTGGCGGACAGCCTGACCGGGCTATCGGGCGGCGCGCTGTCGGCCTGGCCCAATTCGGCTCTCCACTTCGCGATGTTGCAGGCGGTCGGCCAACCCCTTCCCGACGAAATGCTGGACCAGTTAAGCCCGGGGCTCCTGGTGTCCCTGGCCAACGCGCCGGCCAATGGGCTCGAACAACGCGCGCAGGCGGCCGAACGGGCGGTCTCGTTCGGGCTGCTGCGCCCGGACGAGTTGGCGGACATTTACGATTCCTATGGTTTCAGTGCCGCGCAGCTGGCCAACGCGATCAGCTCGGCCGAAACGCTGTCCGGGCCGGAGCGCCGCGCGCTGCTGTTTCAGGCGGCTTGGGGCCAAACGGTGCCCTCGGCCCGTGCGGAGATCGTCAACGTGGCCCTCGATGAGGCCCGGGCGCAGGGCGCCTATCAATTGGCGGTGCGTCTTTACATGCCGCTGATCGCCGACTTTCCCCTCAAGCCGGAACTGGCTTGGTTCGCCGGGGCGGCGGGCCGCGCGCTCTATGCCACCGGACGCCTCGAGCAGGCGGCGGCCTGGCTCACCCTGGCGCGGCAGGAGGCGTTGATCAACGCCCAAGCCGCCATGGCCGTCTCGGCCCTGTGGCCATACAGCCGCCTGGCGTCCGGGGTCGCGACCGCGTGGGAGGGCAACCTGACGGTTTGGGCCGAAAGCCGGTCGGACCTGGCGGACATGGAAATCGCGCGCCAGCAGCTATTGCTGCGCGCCGCCTTTCAGGCCCTGGGCGAGAGCGATCCCATGATCTGGGCGGACCTGGTCGGAATCGAGCCGGCCGTGGCTGCGGAGGGCACCGCGCCGGATACCGCGCTGGTCTACGCGCTGTCGGAGGCAAGCCAATTCGGGCGCTTGGGGGAGACGGTTCTCTTGGCGCTGCTCGCCTTGGGCGAGGCGGGACCGGCCAGCAGCCACCCGCTGGTGCTGCACGAAGTTTTGGCCGCGCTGACGCGCGTGGACCTTGTGGCCGAGGCGCGCATGCTCGCCATCGAGGCCGCGGTGGCCAACGGGATCTGAGCGGGCCGCGATGTGACCGCGGTGTCAGGGCGATCGGCCCACGGAGCGACGATGGACGCGCGGCACCTCGAGGCCTTTCTAGAAATGCTCGCCGCCGAGCGCGGTGCGTCGACCAATACCATAGAGGCCTACCAGCGTGATCTGATCCAGTGCGCGCGGTTTCTGGCGACCCGGGATGTGGCCTTCGACGGTGCCGGAAGCGAGGATCTGCGGTCCTATCTGGCGGCCCTGGGCGATACGCGGCTGTCGCCCCGGACCGTGGCCCGCCGGCTGTCGGCGCTGCGCCAGTTCTACCGTTTCCTGTTCGGCGAGGGCCTGCGGGCGGATGACCCGACCGTGGGCCTCGAAGCCCCGCGTCAGGGGCGAAGCCTGCCGAAGATCCTCAGCGAAGGCGAGGTCGACGCGATGCTGAAGGCGGCGCACGCGCGCAGCGGCCCGGGCGGGGTGCGGCTCGTCGCTCTTCTGGAGCTTCTTTACGCGACCGGCCTCAGGGTTTCCGAGCTCGTCGGCCTGCCCGTCTCGGCGGCGGCACGCGACCCGCAGGTGTTGATCGTTCGCGGCAAGGGCGAACGCGAACGCCTGGTACCTCTGGGCGACGCGGCGCGCCAGGCGCTGAGGGCCTATGGCGTGGAACGGGGCCGGTTTCTGCGGGGCGGCGAGGATTCCCGCTGGCTGTTCCCGTCGCGCGGCAAGGATGGCCATCTGACCCGGCACCGGGTGGCGCAGATGTTGAAGGCCCTGGCCGGCGAGGCCGGGATCGACCCAGGGCGCGTCTCGCCACATGTCCTGAGGCACGCCTTTGCCAGCCACCTCCTGAACCGCGGGGCCGATCTGCGCTCGGTGCAGAAAATGCTGGGCCACGCCGACATATCGACCACCCAGATCTATACACATGTGCTCGACGAGCGGCTGAAGGCCCTGGTGCGCGAGCGTCACCCGCTGAGCCGCTCGGCGCGCGAGGCCGAGGACTCCGGCGGCCGCGGTTGACAGCACGCCGATTCGCAGCCATTAAGCCGGTCCTGGCCTTGGGTTTCGGGGCCATCGGTACACGCTGCAGCGGTCTCTCGGGCCGCCCGGATGCAGCAAATGGGGGAGCGTACCATGAGCTTTACCATCGTCGAGCAGGCGCCGGCGCGCCTCAACCGCAGCGAGCTGGCCGTACCGGGCAGCAGTCCGAAGCTCTTCGAGAAAGCCGCGGCATCGGCCGCCGACGTGGTCTTTCTCGATCTGGAGGACGCGGTTGCGCCAGACGAGAAGGAACAGGCGCGCAAGAACGTGATCGAGGCCATCAACGACATCGATTGGGGCAGCAAAACGCTCTCCGTCCGCATCAACGGCCTCGACACGCATTACATGTACCGCGACGTGGTCGACGTCATCGAGCAGGGCGGCGACCGCCTGGACCTGATCATGATCCCCAAGGTCGGCACCGCCGCCGATGTCTACGCCGTCGACATGCTGGTTACCCAGGTCGAAGACGCCATGGGGCGCACGAAGCGGTTGGGCTTCGAGCACATCATCGAGACGGCGCTCGGCATGGCCAACGTGGACGCCATCGCGGCAGCCAGCCCGCGCAACGAGAGCCTGCATTTCGGCGTCGCCGACTATGCCGCCTCGACCAAGGCGCGGACCACCGTGATCGGCGGCCCCAATTCCATGTACGGCGTGCTGACCGACAAGTCCGAGGACAGCGACCAGCGCGAATACCACTGGGGCGACATGTGGCATTACGCGGTCGCCCGCGTGGTGGTGGCGGCGCGCGCCAATGGGCTGCGGCCGATCGACGGTCCGTTCGGCGACTTCGGCGACGACGAGGGCTTCCGGGCCCAGGCGAACCGTGCGGCGGTGCTCGGCTGCGAGGGCAAGTGGGCCATCCATCCGCGGCAGATCGGACTCGCCAACGAGGTCAACAGCCCCTCGGAGGCGGAGATCACCAAGGCCAAGCGCATCCTGGAGGCCATGGAACAGGCAAAGAAGGAAGGCCTGGGCGCGGTTCAGTTGGACGGCCGGCTGATCGACATCGCCTCGATCAAGCAGGCCGAGGTGATGGTGCGCAAGGCCGAACAGATCGCCGGGGCGGAGTAACCGCCAGGGCGATGAGCCGCAGGCCCGCGGGCTTCTGGTCGTCACGGGCCGCCTTTTCGGACCACCGCACCCGGCCTCGGCCGGCCCACTTGATCTAGGTCGATGCCGGCCTTTGCCGCTGGTTTAGACTTCGCCTGCGCCCCGTCTTCGGCCTGTTCAGGGCGCCGGCCCTGCCGCGATCTCGACCGCATAGTCCCGCGTCGGCGGGGTGCTTTCGATGACGCCCACGGCGAGCAGGAATTCCGCGAAGGCCTCGTAACGTGACCTGTCCAGGGCGCGCGGCCTGAGCGCGAAGCGGGGCAGGGTGTCGCGCCAGGCGCGGCGGTTCAGCTCGTCGTCCAATTCCTTGCGGTGGCCCACGAAAAGCGCCCAGCTCTCGGCGGGGTGGTTGATCAGGTATTGCACGCCCCGTTCGACGGCCTTCAGGAAGGCATCCACACGCCAGTCGTCGAGCCGCTCGCGGTGGGCCACGATGATCAGCTCGTCGTAGGCCGGCACCCCTTCCTCCTCGACGAAGAAGGCCCGGGCCTTGTGGCCGACGATCTCGAGCTGGTTGAGCTCGAAGTTGCGGTAGGCCCCGATGACGGCGTCGACCTGGCCCGACAGGAGCGAGGGTCCGAGCGAGAAATTGACGTTCACCAGCTCGACGTCGTCCAGATCGAGACCGTGACGGGCCAGCATGGCCTTGAGCATGGCGTCCTCGAAGCCGCCGACCGAGAAGCCGACGGTACGGCCCTTGAGGTCCGCGATCGAGCGGATCGGGCTCTCGTCCAACACCATCAGGGTGTTGAGCGGCGTGGCGATCAACGTGCCGATGCGCGCCAACGGCAGGCCCGCGGCCACCTGGATGTGGAGTTGCGGCTGATAGGACACCGCCAGGTCCGCCTTGCCGGCGGCGACCAGCTTCGGCGGGTCGTTTGGATTGGCGGGCTCGACCAGCTCCACATCCAGGCCGGCGTCCGCGAAATAGCCCTTCTCCAGCGCGACGACGAGGGGCGCGTGATCGGGATTGAGGTACCAATCGAGCAACAGAGTGAGCGTTTCGGCCCGCGCCGGGGCCGCCGCCGACCACAGAATCGCAACGAGCAGGAACAGCGCCAACCTTGCAGCGCTTCGGAATGCCCGTGGACGGCAACGCAGGTCGTGGTTGGGCAGCATCGTTTCGGGCCTCCTGTTCAGCAGAGCGGCGGAAGACCCTGTGAGCGCGCCGCGACCTGCGGTTGCCTTGGTGAGGGGTCCCGTTCCCTTCGCCGGTATTATCCGGATCAGGTTCGAAGGGTTGCCGCACGAGATGCTTGTCCCGCCGTCATCTCAGCCCGCAACCGGGCACCCCTAGGAACGCGGCGATCATTGGTCCCGGCTCACGGCGTGTCAAGGGCGGCGGGCCGCCGGCCGGTCTGTCCGTTTTCCGGCCGAGCGGGCGAAATCGACCGGTGAGGCTTCGCCTGACCGGCGCCCTGTGCTAGAGACAGACGATGCACAACTTCCTCGATTTCGAAAAACCCATCGCAGAGCTCGAAGGCAAGATCGAGGAACTGCGCCACCTGTCCGACAGCGGCGAGCTGAACATCGCCGAGGAGGTGGCGCGGTTGCAAGGCAAGGTCGACCGGCTGCTGCGCCAGACGTATGGCAAGCTGACCGCCTGGCAGAAGACCCAGGTGGCGCGCCATCCCGACCGGCCGCACTTCAGCGACTATGTCGCCGCGCTGGTCGAAGACTTCACGCCGCTGGCCGGCGACCGCCTGTTTGCCGAGGACCGGGCGATCATCGGCGGGCTCGGGCGATTCCGCGGCTATACCGCGATGGTTATTGGCCATGAAAAGGGCACCGACACCACGGCGCGGGTGCATCACAACTTCGGCATGGCGCGGCCAGAGGGCTATCGCAAGGCGCAGCGGCTCATGCGGCTCGCCGACCGCTTCCAGGTTCCCGTGGTCACCCTGGTCGACACGCCCGGCGCCTATCCGGGCGTCGGTGCCGAGGAGCGCGGCCAGGCCGAAGCCATCGCCAAGTGCATCGACGTGTGCCTGTCGCTGCGGGTGCCGATGGTCTCCGTTGTGATCGGCGAGGGCGGTTCGGGCGGGGCGATCGCGCTGGCCGCGGTGAACCGGATCTACATGCTGGAGCACGCGGTCTACTCGGTCATCTCGCCGGAGGGCTGCGCGTCGATCTTGTGGCGGAGCAGCGCCCAGGCCAAGGAGGCGGCCGAGGCCCTGCGGCTCACCGCCGGCGATCTGCTGAAGCTCGGCGTGATCGACGCGGTCGTCAAAGAGCCCCTGGGTGGAGCGCACCGTGACCAGAGTGCGACGATCGAGGCCGTCGGCGAAACGATCGAGCGTGCCTTGAGCGACTTGCGACAGGAAGCCGGGACCAGGTTGCGCGAGCAGCGGCGCGAGAAATTCGTCGAAATTGGCCGGAAGGGGCTCGGCTGACGCAGCGGGGCTCTCTAGGCGCGGTTCATATTTCCGGTTGGCGCTGAGTTTGGTTCGCAATCCTACGTCTTCCGGCGACGATTATCTGATGAGGTAAGTAATAACCGTCTGGGCGCCCCCCGGCTTTGGCGGCCGAGGGACACGCGGTGAAGGCCGTCACTCGCGCCGGCCGATCGGTGCCCGATTCGCCCCGATTTCGAGACCGCGACCCCGAGGGACGCGACGGCGCCTTCGGGCAATATGAACCGGCGCAAACGGCGCGGTAGGCTTTTACCCCCATTCCGTGTTAAACTCATCGTAGAAAAGCATATGGGAAATGCATACTAAAGCATTAGCCTTTTTTATATGTATCAATGTGTTCGGGGTCTCACCGATTGCATCACCCCGGGTTTTGGCTGGAGAAGCGGAGCCGGGCGGGATAGCGCCGACAAGTTCGACCGCTGCGACGCAAGCCACTCATGATGTGGGGGACGCTGAGAGACCATCGGCGCGGCTTGGAGTCTGGCTCGGGATTCCCCTGTCCGTCAGCGGACAGCCGCGAATGATAGAAACAGCGGTGGTGTCGGAGCAGGAAAAGGCCAGGACGGTTGAAGTTCGGAAGATGAGCTTTGAGTCCTGTATAGACACAATACAAAAAACCATTGATCAATCCGATTTAACTAAAAACCATGTATCTCTAATCATAGACACTGTAATATTAAGAGTGGCCAAAATCACAATGGGCGAATCCACTACGGTCATCGCCTGCAACAAGCATGATCAGAGAATCCTGATTGAGAGATACACGCCGGTCAGTCAACCATTGACCCAGTAACAAGAGCTCGCGCCCCCCAGCCACCGCCCGCCGCATGTGCGGCTCCGTTCATGGCGCGAATGAGGCCGCCGGCCCAAGTCAACGTTCTCGAATTCCGGAAGCGCCTTTACGCCGCCTTGCCGTGGCAGTGCTTGTACTTCTTGCCCGAGCCGCAGGGACACGGCGTGTTGCGTGGCACGCGGCCCCAGGTCTCGGGGTTGCCCGGATCGATGTTTTCGGCCGCGCGGCGGCGGACGGTCTGCGGCGCCGGCTTTTCCGGCGGCGGCGGCAGATCCGATCCCGCGCCGACCATCGCCATCTCCCGTTCGGCGCCCGCCGGCAACGCGGGATCTCGCCGCGTTTCGTGGACTTCGTTCGGCGGCCGGGCCGGGGATAGCGGCATCGCGGCGCCCGGTTCCGCGGCGCGGAGCCTGACGTGCGACAGCAGCAAGGTGGTTTCCGCCCGGACATTGCCCAGCATGGCTTCGAACATCTCGAAGGCCTCGCGCTTGTACTCGTTTAGGGGGTCGCGTTGGGCATAGGCGCGGAGCGAAATACCGTGCCGCAGGTGATCGAGCGACAGCAGATGGTCCTTCCACTGCCTGTCGAGCACCAGGAGCAGGATCTCTTTTTCGATGGTGCGCATCAGATCGGCGCCGAAATTGGCCGCCTTGGCCGCCATTTGCCGGTCGGAATTGCCGATGATCCGTTCGCGGATCTCCTGGTCGGCGATGCCCTCTTCGTTGGCCCATTCCTCGATCGGCAGGTTGAGGCCGAGCAGGCGCAGGCATTCTTCGTGCAATCCCTGCAGGTTCCACTGCTCGGCATACGCCTTCGGGGGAATGCAGCCGGCGACCGCATCATCGATCACCTGGTGGCGCATATCGCTCACCGCCTCTTGCACATCGTCGGCGCTCATCAGCTCCTTGCGTTGTTCGTAGATGACCTTGCGCTGGTCGTTCATCACGTCGTCGAACTTGAGCAGATTCTTGCGGATCTCGAAGTTGTGCGCTTCGACCTTCTGCTGCGCCTTCTCCAGGGCCTTGTTGACCCAGGGGTGAACGATCGCCTCGCCTTCCTGGAGGCCCAACTTGCCTAGCATGGAGTCCATCCGCTCGGAGCCGAAGATGCGCATCAGGTCGTCTTCGAGCGACAGATAGAACTTGGAGGCGCCGGGATCGCCCTGACGCCCGCAGCGGCCCCGCAACTGGTTGTCGATGCGGCGGCTTTCATGGCGCTCGGTGCCCATCACGAAAAGTCCGCCAGCCTCCAGCGCGACTTTCTTGAAGGCGGCCACCTCCTCCGTGATCTGCTCGATCTTTCGGACCCGTGCGGCCTCGTCCTCGATGTCCTCGGCCTCCTGCTTGATCCGCATGTCCGTGTTGCCGCCCAACTGTATGTCGGTGCCGCGGCCGGCCATGTTGGTGGCGATCGTCACGGCGCCGGGCCCGCCCGCCTGGGCGATGATGAAGGCTTCCTGTTCGTGGTAGCGGGCGTTCAAGACCTTGTGCGGAATCTTCTTTTTCTTGAGCAGGTCCGCCAGGTGTTCGGACTTTTCGATCGACACCGTGCCCACCAGGATCGGCTGATTGCGGCGGTGGCAATCCTCGATCAGCTCCAGGATCGCGTCGTTTTTCTCCTTGGCGGTCCGGTAGACCTCGTCGTCGTGGTCGGTGCGGACGAAGGGGACGTTGGTCGGAACCTCGATCACCTCGAGATTGTAGGTGTCCCCGAACTCCGCCGCCTCGGTCAAGGCGGTGCCGGTCATGCCCGCCAGCTTGGGGTAGAGGCGGAAATAGTTTTGGAAGGTGATCGCGGCGAGCGTCTGGTTTTCCCACTGTATCGCCACATGTTCCTTGGCCTCCAGGGCCTGGTGCAGGCCCTCGGAATAGCGGCGGCCTTCCATCATGCGGCCGGTGAACTCGTCGATGATGATGACCTTGTTGTCCTTGACGATGTAGTCGGTGTCGCGCTGGAACATCTGGTGCGCCTTCAGCGCCTGGTTCACGTGGTGAAGCAGGCCGATGCTCTCCATGTCGTAGAGCGAGGCGGCGGTCAGCAGGCTCGCCTCCTGCAGCAGCTCCTCGATGCGCTCGACGCCCGGTTCGGTCAACGTGATGGCGTGCGCCTTCTCGTCCTTCTCGTAGTGTTCCTCTCCGAGCTTTGGCATCAGTTTGTCGACCGCGACATAGAGCTCCGAGGAATCCTGCGTCGGGCCGGAGATGATCAGCGGCGTGCGCGCTTCGTCGATCAGGATCGAGTCCACTTCGTCGACGATGCCGTAGTTGAAGTCCCGCTGGACCATTTCCTCCAGCTTGAACTTCATGTTGTCGCGCAGGTAGTCGAAGCCGAACTCGTTATTGGTGCCGTAGGTGACGTCGGCGCCATAGGATGCACGCCGCGCGTCGTCATTCAGCCCGTGGACGATGCAGCCGACCTCCAGGCCCAGGAAGCCGTAGATCTGGCCCATCCATTCGGCGTCGCGTTGGGCCAGATAGTCGTTCACGGTCACCAAGTGAACGCCTTTGCCGGTCAGGGCATTGAGGTAGACCGGCAAGGTGGCCACCAGGGTCTTGCCCTCGCCGGTCTTCATCTCGGCGATCATGCCGCGGTGCAGGACGACACCACCCATCAGCTGCACATCGAAATGCCGCTGTTCCAGGGTACGCTTTGACGCCTCGCGGACGGTTGCGAAGGCTTCGACCAGCAGGTCGTCGAGCTGCTCGCCGGCCTCGAGTCGCTCGCGGAACCACGGCGTGCGTGCCGCCAGCTCCGAGTCGCTCAGCGCCTCGAGCTCGGGTTCGAGTGCGTTGATCTGGTCGACAATGTGGCCAAGGCTCTTGATGTAACGATCATTGGCCGTTCCGAACAGCCGCTTGGCTAGCGTGCCGAGCATGGCAACCTCGAAGCTGGATAAGACGGGACAAAACCGCACGCGGGTGCCGACAGACATAGGAGCCCCAGCGGGGCCTGTCAACGCCGCCAGGTCCCCGCCGCGCGCCGGCGACGAGGACTGGTACCCCCGGGTCGAACATGCAAGTCTAGGCGCAGCCGCCGGCACGCTGGCGGATCGCCCTTTCTTTGCTCCGAGGAACCGGAATATGCCTCGTCTTCGCCGCCTCCGGAGCCTGGCGCGTGCCGCTGCGATCCTGGCTTGCCTGTCCGTCGTTCCCGTGGCGGCCGAGGCTCAGGAACCGCCCGAAGCCGAGGACCCGATCGT
>JAZFZX010000088.1:0-7169 GCA_036444135.1 Kiloniellales bacterium
ACCAATGGGGTCTCGAACAGGTGCATATCGTGGCCCACGACATCGGCGGGGCGGTCGCTCTACGGTTCGCGGTCGCGCGGCCCGAACTCTTATTGTCGCTTACGGTGATCGACACCGTCAGCTACGACTCCTGGCCGTCCGATACCTGGCGCCGGATCATCCGCGACCACCTGGACGATTACGCGGCCATGCCGGAGAGGGAATTCAGCCAGCTGCTCACCCGCCAGCTCCGCATGACTGTGTTCGACAAGGCGCGCATGGCGGGCGACGTGCTGGAGGCTTACCTGGCGCCGCTGTTGGGTCCCTTTGGGCAAGCCTCGTTCTTCCAGCACCAGGTGCGCCACTACGATTCGCGTTACACGGAGGAAATCACCGCAGATTTGGCGAGGCTCAGCATGCCGGTGCAGATCCTCTGGGGCGAGGCCGACGAGTGGCAGCCCGTCGGCTATGGGCGCAGGCTCGCCAAGGATATATCGGGCGCCGCGCTGCACATCGTCCCCAACGCCGGGCATTTCCTCATGGAGGATGCCCCCGACGCGGTCGCCGACCACGTGTTAGGGTTCTTGGGAAGAGGCGCGGGCTAGGCCGTTTGGTTGCCGGATCCGGTGGCGACACCCTAGGGCAGGGAGGAATCGGATGAAACTGACCGATTTCAAGGTATTGACCTTCGACTGCTACGGCACCCTGATCGATTGGGAAAGCGGGATCTGGACGGCGCTGCAGCCACTGCTGGCGGCCGGTGGGCTGACGCTCGGCCGCGACGCGGCCCTGGAAGCGTTCGCCGCCCGCGAGTCGGCCCAGGAGGCCGCGACCCCGGGCCTGCTCTATCGCGACCTGTTGGTGGCGGTGCATGGCCAACTGGCCGAAGACTGGAGCGTCGATGCAGCGCCAGAGACGCACGCCCGCTTCGGCGCCTCGGTGCCGGACTGGCCGGCTTTCTCCGACTCCGTCGCGGCGCTCCAGTATCTCAAGCAGCATTACAAGCTGGTCATCCTGTCGAACGTGGACCGCGCGGGCTTCGCCGGCAGCAACGAACGGCTCCAGGTGGACTTCGACGCCGTCTACACGGCCGAGGACATCGGTTCCTACAAGCCCACGGCGCACAATTTCGAATATCTATTGGCGCACCTGAAGGCCGACCTGGGCCTGGAGCAGGCCGACATCCTGCACACGGCGCAGAGCCTGTTCCACGACCACGCGCCGGCGCGCGACTTCGGCCTAGCGACGGCCTGGATCGACCGCCGCCACGAACAGGACGGCTGGGCCGCCACCATGCCGCCGCCGGGCGAGGTGCGGGTCGATTTCCATTTCACCAGCATGGCCGACATGGCGGCGGCGCACCGAGCGGTGCTCGGCTCCTAGGTCTGACCGCGGCTCAGGCCTTTGGCACCGTGCCGCGCACCACGAGCGCCCGGGCCGGCAGCGTGAACGGCCCGTCGGGCCGGTCTCCGAGCAGGCGCTGCCTGAGATTGTTTTTGAGCGCGTCCCGAGTTTCCGGCGCTAACGTGGGGACGTAGGACGAACCCGGCGTGGCGCCGCTCAGGAAGGGCATCCAAAAGTCGTCGAGGTCCGCGAAGTCTTGGGCGATTTCGACCGTTCCCGTGTCGACGTTGCACAGCCCGCAGCGTCGCCAAAAATCCGCGAATGCTTGCTCGGAGGCGATAGGGGGCCGCGCCGCTTTCTTTGCGCTCCGCTCGGCCGCCTTGTCCGGATCCACTTCAACCACCGCGTCCCAGAAGGTGGAGAACATCGTCATGCCGCTGAGGAAATCCCATCGGCAGGTCGCCACCGTGCCGCCGGGGCGGGTCACCCGCGCCATTTCCATAATCGCGCGCTCGGGCGCCGCCATTTCCTGAAACACCAGGAGGCCGAGCGACGCATCGAAGACGGAATCGGGGTACGGCAGGCACTGCGCGTCTCCCAGGTGAAACCAGGCCCGGTCACCGGCGAATTGCTCGTGCAAATGACGGATGAACTCCCAGGCGGGATCGAGGCCCACGACCTCTGTCGCCTGGCTGCGGGCACGAACGGCCTTGGTCAGGGTGCCGGTGCCGCAGCCGATGTCGAGCAGGCGCCGTGCCTCGGCCACCTGGGCGAAGTCGAGGAACAGGGGCGCCAAGCGTGCGCTCCAGCGCCCCATGTAGCGTTCGTAGCCTTCCGGGTTGCGGTAGATGGCGCGGCACCTCGTTTAGGCTCGGCGCCAAGAGTATCGGAATGATCGGCCTCCGCGGCAAGCGTGTCGTAGCTGGCCTCAGGCGGCTTTGTCGGTCTTGGCGGCCGAGGCCTCGTAGACCTGTTCGCCGCTTTCGGCGTCGATGCCGGAGAGCGAGGTCTCGTAGCCCCACAGCCGGCGGACGTGCTTCAAAACCTCGTCGCGGCTCTTCTCGGCCAACGGGATGCCGTCACGGACCAAGTGCTGCAGGCGCAGTTCGCGGTCGCCGCGCAGGTCCACGTCCATGATCTGGATGTTGGGATCGATGATGCCGATGTCGTAGCTGCGCGCCAGCATCCGGCGCACCCGCTGGTAACCACGCTCGTCATGGATGGCGGTGACCGAGTAGTGCGGCTCCTTCTCTTCGTCGTCCAGGGCGAACAACCTCATTTGGCGGATCAGTCGCGGGCTGAGGAATTGCTTGATGAAGGATTCGTCGCGGTAGTTGGCCCAGGCGTCCTTGAGGACTGCGCGCCAGTCGCTGCAGCCGGCGATCTCCGGGAACCACGTCTTGTCCTCATCGCTCGGCTCTTCGCAGATGCGCTTGATGTCGCGCATCATATTGAAGCCGAGGGCATAGGGGTTGATTCCGCGATAGCGCTGGTCATCGAATTCCGGCTGCAGCACCGCGTTGGAATGGTGGTGCAGAATTTCCAGCATGGTGCCCTCGCCCACCAGCCCCTTGTCGTAAAGCGCGTTCAGGATGTAGTGGTGGACGAAGGTCGCGCAGCCCTCGTTCATCACCTTGGTCTGCTTCTGCGGATAGAAATATTGTGCGACGTTGCGCACGATCCGCAGGATCTCGCGCTGCCAGGTCTCGAGCACCGGGCTGTTCTTCTCGATGAAATAGAGCAGGTTTTCTTCCGGCAGGTTGAGGTGCTTCTTGCGCTCGGCGAACTCGCGTTCGGCTTGGTTTTGCTCCTCCTCGGTACGCGGCTGCGGAATCGTCCGCCAGAGATCGTTGAAGGTGCGCGCCTCGTGTTCGCGGCGCTGGCGTTCGCGCTCTTCCTGCTTGCTCAGCGTCCATTTCTGGTTGCGCCGGTAGCGGAACACGCCGTGGTCCATCAGGGCGTGGGCGGCATCCAGCATCTCCTCGACCGCCTCGAAGCCATGCCGCTCCTCGCATTTGGCGATGTAGCGCTTGGCGAATTCCAGGTAGTCGAGGATCGCTTCGGCATCGGTCCACTGCTGGAACAGGTAGTTGTTCTTGAAGAAGTGGTTGTGGCCGAAGGCCGCGTGCGCCATCACCAGCGCCTGCATCGCCATGGTGTTTTCTTCCATGTTGTAGCTGATGCAGGGGTTGGAGTTGATTACCAGCTCGTAGGCCAGCCCCATGTAGCCCTTGCGGTAGAACTGCTCCTCGCGCACGAAGTGCTTGCCGAACGACCAGTGCTGGTACATGAGCGGCATGCCGATCGAGGAGTAGGCGTCGAGCATCTGCTCCGAGGAGATGATCTCGATCTGGTTCGGGTAGACGTCGAGGCCGAGGTCTTCGAGCGCGACCTGCTCGATCGCCTCGTAGGTCCGCACCAGTGTATCGAAGGTCCAGTCCGAGCCTTCGAACAGCAATTCCGGCTTCGATGTCTTGGACATGGTCAAAGCGCCTTATGCGGATCGCCGGGCCGACGCGCCATTCCTGCCCGGCTGCTTGGCGAACAGCTCGCAGAACACCGGGTAGATGTCGGCCGGCAGGCCGATGCGCTTCATCTGGAAGTTGGCCCAGTCCTGCGCGACCTTGCGGTAGGCCTGCCAAAGCTTGGTGCCGCTTTCCACGTCCTGGAAGATGTCCATCTCGCGCTCGTCGAGAATCTCGACGTAGGCGTAGTACTGAACCAGCGGCATGAGCGCGCCGCCCAACAGCGAAACGCAGCGGTCGGAATCGTTGGGGAAGTTGTCGCCGTCGGAGGCCTGGGCGGCATAGATGTTCCAGTCGCGGGTGGGATAGCGCTCGTGGACCGTCTCCAGCATCTTCTGCAGCGCCGAGCTGACCACCGTGCCGCCGGTCTCGCGGCTGTAGAAGAAGGTCTCCTCATCGACCTCCTGGGCCTCGTGAGTGTGGCGGATGAAGACGATCTCGATGCGTTCGTAGCGCCGCTGCAGGAACAGATGCAGCATGACGAAGAAACGCTTCGCCAGATCCTTCTCGCGCTGGCCCATGGAGCCGGAGACGTCCATGAGACAGAACATCACGGCATTGGTCTGCGGCTGCGGCTGTGCCTCGAAGCGATTGTAGCGGATGTCATAAGGATCGATGTAGGGGATCGTCTTGCGTTTGCGCTGGAGGGCCTCGAGTTCGGTCCACAGCTGCTTGAGGCGCAGTACGTCCTCGAGGTTGAGGTCGGACTTCTCGGTCATTTCCACGATCTGGCGCTCGAGCGCGGCCAAATCCGCCGTCCGCGGGCGTTTCAGCGCCACCCGGCGGCTGAAGCTGTTGCGCATGGTGCGCGACAGATTGATGTTGATGGGCGTCCCGGTCATCGCGTAGCCGGCGCGCCTTGGCGTGAAGGATTGCACCTCCTTCAGGCTGGTCTTCACCAGGTCGGGCAGCTCCAGGTCCTCGAAGAAGAGATCGAGAAACTCGTCGCGCGACAGCACGAACTGAAACTCGTCCTCGCCCTCGCCTTTGTCGGCGGCCCGCTTGCCGCCGCCGGCCGCGCCGCCGCCGGCCGGCTTCTCGATGCGGTCGCCGGCCACGAACTCCTTGTTGCCGGTGAAGACCCGCTCGCGGTGGCCGCCGGTGGACGCGTGCTGGAACTGCGGTTCGCCGATGCCCTTGGTCGGGATGGTGACCGTCTGGCCGCCGTCGACATCGGCGATGCTGCGGTCCTTGAGGGACTGGTTGACGACCTCTTTGATCTGCGCGCGCGCGCGTCTCAAGAAGCGCTGGCGATTGCCGAGGCTCTTGTCCTTCGGGTTGAGGCGTCGGTCGATGAAGTTCGGCATGGCGATCGCATGTCTCAGCTTAGCCAGCCTTGTTGACCCGCATGTACCATTCCACGAGCCGGCGCACCTGTCGTTCGGTGTAACCGCGCTCGACCATGCGATCCAAAAATTCAGCGTGCTGCTGGTCGGTGACGCTGTCTTTCTTGGTGCCGAAGCTGATCACCGGCAGCAGGTCCTCGACTTGGCTGAACATGCGTTTTTCGATGACCTCGCGCAGCTTCTCGTAGCTGGTCCAGGAGGGGTTCGAGCCACCGTGGTTGGCCCGCGCGCGCAGCGTGAACTTCACCACCTCGTTCCGGAAATCCTTGGGGTTGGCGATGCCCGCGGGCTTCTCGATCTTCGACAGCTCGGCATCCAGAACCTCGCGGTCGAACACCTGTCCGGTGTCCGGTTCCTTGTAATCCTGTTCCTCGATCCAGGCGTCCGCGTAGGCAATGTAGCGGTCGAACAGATTCTGCCCGTATTCCGAATAGGATTCGAGATAGGCTTTCTGGATTTCGTGACCGATGAACTCCGCATAGCGCGGCGCGAGTTCCGACTTGATGAACTCCAGATAACCGTTCTCGGTGTTGTCCGGGAACTGCTCGCGCTTCACCGATTGTTCAAGAATGTACATCAGGTGCACCGGGTCGGCGGCCAGCTCCTCGGTGTCGTAGTTGAAGGTCTCGGACAGCACTTTGAAGGCGAAGCGGGTGCTGACGCCCGTCATGCCCTCGTCGACACCGGCGGCGTCCCGGTATTCCTGTACCGACTTGGCCTTGGGATCGACGTCTTTCAGGTTCTCGCCGTCATAGACCCGCATCTTCGAGTAGAGGTTGGAATTCTCGTGTTCCCGCAGGCGGGACGAGACGCAAAACCGGCTCAGGATCTCCAGAACCTCCGGCGCGCAGGACGCGCTGCCCAGCTCGCTCTCCGTCAGCAGTTTGTCGTAGATTTTCCTCTCGTCGGAAACCCGCAGGCAGTACGGCACCTTTATCACCGAGATGCGGTCGAGGAAGGCTTCGTTGTTTTTGTTGTTCTTGAACTGCAACCATTCGGCTTCGTTGGAGTGGGCCAGAACGATGCCCTGGTAGGGGAAGGCGCCGAAATTCTCGGTGCCCAGATAGTTGTCCTCCTGGGTGGCCGTGAGCAGCGGATGCAGCACCTTGATGGGCGCCTTGAACATCTCGACGAATTCGAGCAGGCCCTGGGTGGTGTGGTTGAGGCCGCCCGAAAAGCTGTAGGCGTCCGGGTCGTTCTGGCTGTGGTGCTCCAGCTTGCGGATGTCGACCTTGCCGACCAGCGAGGAGATGTCCTGGTTGTTCTCGTCGCCCGGTTCGGTCTTGGCGATTGCGATCTGCCGCAGCTTCGATGGCATGAGCCGCACGACGGCGAACTTCGAAATATCCCCGCTCAGCTCGTCGAGGCGCTTGGTGGCCCAGGGCGAGATCAATCCGGTCAGCCGACGCCTCGCGATGCGGTACTTGTCCTCCAGCAGGTCGCTCATGCGCACTGGATCGAACAGGCCGAGCGGCGATTCGAAGATCGGGCTGATCTGATCGCCGGCCTTGAGCACGTAGATCGGATGCTTTTCCATCAACTGCTTGAGCCGCTCGGCGAGCGACGACTTGCCGCCGCCCACCGGACCCAGCAGGTAGATGATCTGCTTGCGCTCTTCGAGGCCCTGCGCGGCATAGCGGAAGTACCCAACGATCCGCTCGATGGTGTCCTCCATGCCGAAGAAATCATGGAAGGCGGGATAGACCTTGATCGTGCGGTTGAGGAAGATCCGCCCGAAGCGTTCGTCCTTGGCGGTGTCGATCAAGTTGGGCTCGCCGACCGCGGCGATCATGCGCTCCGCCGCCGTCGCGTACATCGACGGATCCTCGCGGCATGCGAGGAGATAGTCTTGAAGACTCATCTCCTCTTGTTTCTCGCGCGCGTAGATATCGGAGAAGAGATCGAAGACTTCGGCGGTCTGTGCGTGCATGGCTGCCTCTCGTCCAAGCGTGGGCCAACCTGACATCAAGCGTGA
>JAZFZX010000089.1:0-2468 GCA_036444135.1 Kiloniellales bacterium
ACTTGCTCTTGATGTCGCCTTCGACTTTGCCTTCCACTTGGATGTCGCCGGCGCAATGCAGGTCGCCGACCACGCGCAGGTCTGCGCTGATGATGGACGGCATGCCGGGGGACTTGGCGGGCTCCCGGGCCGGGGCGGTGGGCTCTGCGGATGGTGTGCCTTGGGTTTCGTTGCCTTTGTTGAACATGTCTTTCCGTTCTCCCCTTCTTGGAACTAGCTTTGGGACTCAAGCGTTCTCCCGGTCCTCCAGCGGCCGCAACCGCCAGGGTCGGCGTCCTTCGAGATGAGCGCCGGGTTCGATCGAAAGCTCCTTGTGCGTGATGTTGCCGATGACCCGGGCGGTTCGCGTTACCCGTACGCTGGTCGCCACAACCGCGCCCTTGACCGATCCGCGTATGCACACGGATTCGGCCACGATTTCGCCTTCCACGAGGCCGCGTTCGCCGACCGTGACCGTGCGGCTGTGAATGTTGCCTTCGACCTTTCCCTGCACTTCGATCTCACCCTCGCAGGTGAGGTTGCCGATCACCATAGCCGCATCGCCGATCACCGACGGCTCTTCGCCCTCGGTTTCCCGATGGTGCGCGGCCTGCCCGCGCGCGCCGCGACCGATACTGGCCTTCGAGAACATGGTTCACCGCTAGGGCGGACTGTCGACCCATATCGGGCACCTGTCAACATTCTCAAGGCCGCGCGGGTCATGATGGAGAAATTGCCCTGTCCGGTGCTGATCATGCGCCGCGAAGGGCCACGCCGACAGCCGGTGGATGTCGTCTACGAAGGCAACGCGGCGGCGCTCGCCGCCGGGCAGAAAACAGCGCGCGGTTGAGGACCGCGCCGGGCCGGTGATAGGCTGCCGCCGCGTTCGAGAAAATTGGGGGGTGAGATGTCCGTATCGATTGCCGTTCCACGCGACTGGGCGTTCGTCCGGCGGGTGCTTTTGGTGGTGCTGTTGGCCGTGCTGCTGTCGGCCTGCGGGGGCCGTCAGAAGGAGGCGGTGATAGTCCCGGAGCCCCCACCACCGCCGCCGCCGGAGGCCGAGGTCGTTCCCGAAGCCCCGCTGCTGCCCTTTCCGGACCTGCCGGAAGACGGCCGCGTCATCGTCGATGCCAGCGAATACCCCTGGAGCGCCGTCGGGCGCGTCAACACGGGCGGACGCGGCCATTGCACCGGCCTTCTGATCGGCCCGCGGCACGTGCTGGCGAGCGCCCCCTGCCTGTTCAACACCACGGAAGGGCGCTGGTGGCATCACACCGACGTGTACTTCGTGGCCGGATACCAGTTCGAGACCTACCAGGCCGCCTCACGGGCCGCCGATTTCCTGGTGCCGCCCGGTTACCAGCCGCAGGGCGGCCTCACACTGGCCAATATCACCAACAACTGGGCCCTCATCACGCTGGAGAAAACGGTCGGAAACGAGGCCGGCTGGTTCGGCACGCAGACCTTGGACCAGGCAATGCGCAGCCGCATTGGGCTCGGCGAGGCCATGGTCGCGCCGGTCGGATACCGCCGCGGACGGCCCCACGCGCTCATCTTGAACATGGGATGTTCGTTGAACGGGCCGGTGCGGAGCGGCCCGGGCATGAAGCCGGACTGCGAGGTGCTGCCCCACGATGTGGCGATGCCGCCGCTGGCCTTCGATTACAGCGCCCTTCGCGCGCTGGGCGAACAGCTTCCCGGTGGCGCGGCACAGGCGAGCGGGCCGCTTGCCGAGGCGCTGCGCGCCAGCGGCGTAGGTTCGGCCGAGGGCCAGCCGCCGCGCCAGGGCGGCAAAGTCTCGCCGCTGCCCTTGGCCACGATCGAGCTGTTCCTGGGCTACCTGGAAATCCTGCGGCCAGCCGCCGAGGGTGTCTCGCCCGAGGCCCGGAACGCCGAGCGGGAGACCGCGATCCGCGAATTCCAACAGCGCTACGGCCTGCCGGTCGATGGCCAGCCGAGCGTCAAGCTCTTGGGTTATCTCATCTGGGCGGCCCAGCCGGGACCGGCGGTCAGCGAGCTGGTCCCCTTGGAGGGTATCCCGGCGCTGGCATATCTGCGACCCGGCCGGCCCTAGCGCAGGGTCAGGCCGGAGAGCGCGATCAAAGCGGCGTTGGAGAAACTGCTCTCCTCCCCGACGCCAGCGTGGCGTTCGATCAGGGTCACCTGATGCCGTCGTCGAGCAGCGCAGCGGCGCAGGTCACCCCGACCACGCCGCCGCCCATGACCAGGACGTGCATGGTTAGGAACCTTCGCCGCCCGCCGCTGCCGTCAGCGCGCCGCCACCACCATGCTCTCCACGTCGAAACCGGGCGCGGCCAGTTTCGCTTCGACGCAGGCCCGGGCGGGCGCGCAGTCCGGCGCAACCCAGGCGTCCCAGACCGCGTTGAAGGCGTCGAAATAGCGCATGTCGGTCAGCCAGACGGTGGCCGTGAGCAGCTTGGTCTTGTCCGTCCCCGCCTCGGCCAGCAGCGAATCGATGCCCGCCAGGG
>JAZFZX010000090.1:0-6014 GCA_036444135.1 Kiloniellales bacterium
CATCACATTTCCGGACCTCTTGGTGCAGCTCGGCATCGACAGTCCGGGGCCCGGCCGCGATATCCAGGTGCATTTCGGCGGTCCGGTCGAATCCGGCCGCGGATTCGTGCTGCATTCGTCGGATTACGAGCAGGACGGCACCCTCAAGGTCAGCGATTTAATGTCACTGACGACAACCATCGACATTCTGCGCGACATGGCGGCCGGCGGCGGGCCTTGCTTGAGCATGCTGGCGCTCGGTTACACCGGCTGGGGACCGGGGCAGCTCGACACGGAGATTCAGGCCAACGGCTGGCTCCACGTCGAGGCCGACGAGAAGCTGGTGTTCGACGACGACCTCGACGGCAAGTGGGAACGGGCGATCTCCAAGCTCGGTTTCGACGCGTCCATGTTGTCGGGAGACGTCGGACACGCCTGATAGCGGGCATCGAGGCCATCCGCTTATCTCAACGGTCGTTGATTTGAGCCCCGGGAATCGAGCCCCGGCGAACGCCCGCTCAGCGCTGGCCGCGCACGTCGGCTTTCAAGATTGCGAACAAGCGGTGATCCTGCCAACGCCCGTTGATGCGCAGGTATTGCCGCGAGTAGCCCTCCTCCGAGAAGCCGATCTTGAGCAGCAGGCCCCGACTCGCCTGGTTGTCGGGCAGGCAAGCGGCCTCGGCCCGGTGCAGAGCGAGCCGGTCGAAGGCGAAATCGAGAACGGCGGCCAGCGCTTCGCTCATATAGCCATGTTGCGCAAAGCGCTCACCGACCCAATAACCCAGACTGGCGCTCTGCGCCACGCCGCGGCGGACGTTGCTGAGGGTCACCCCGCCCAGCAGGACGTCGTCTTCGCGGCGAAAAATGAGAAAACTGTAGCTGGTGCCCCGGTGCCACTCCAGATCGTAGCTGCGAAGGCGGCGGCGAAAGGCGGCCCGGGTCAAGGCGTCGCCCGTCCAAGCCGGCTCCCAGGGCAGGAGGAACTCGCGGCTCTCCTGGCGCAGTGTCGACCAGGACTTCCAATCGTTCTGACGCGGCGGGCGCAGATAAACCCGGCCTTGCCGCAGGCGCAGCCCGCGCATCGCCCCGGAGCGGAAAGGCATCAGCATGCCGTCTCTCAGCCCGGTCGTACGGCCAGCCGAGCGCTCAGCCGGTCGAAACTTTCCACGCAGTCGATAGGCCCGATGACCGCCAATGTGGGTGTGCTCCCGGTCAAACGGCCTGTGAAGCGCTCAAGAGCAGCGTAATCCACCGACTCGATCCGTTCGATGACCTCCGCGACCGCCAACGGCCGCCCGTAAAGCAGCAGTTGGTTGGCCAGCTGCTCGCAACGCGAGGTGGTGCCCTCGCGCGACATCAGGACGCCGGCCTTCAATTGCGCCCGCGCCCGCGCCATCTCGTCGGAATCGAGGCCGGACGGCAGCTTGCCCAATTCGCCGCAGACCACCGACAGGAGTTCCGCCACCTCGGCCTGTCCGGTGCCGGCATAGACGCCGAACAGGCCGCTGTCGTCATAGGCCGAGACGAAGGAATGGATGGCATAGGCAAGCCCGCGGAGCTCCCGCACCTCCTGGAACAGGCGCGAAGACATGCCGCCGCCGAACAGGGTGGAAAACACCATCGCGGCGTAATAGTCGGGGTCGTGGTGGCCCACGCCCTCGAAGCCGAGCACCAGATGGACCTGCTCCAGCTCGCGCGCCTCGCGGAAATCCCCGCCACTGTAACGCGCCGGCTCGGCCACCACCTGGCCGCCGGTCGGCAGAGCCCCGAAGGCCGCTGCCGCCAGATCGCAGAACCGGTCGTGCTCGAGCCGGCCGGCGGCGGCGATCACCATGTCACCGGGGCCGTAGTGGCGTGTCCGATAGTCGATGAGGTTCGTCCGCTCCAGGACCGCGACCGTTTCGCTGCGGCCCAGCAGCGGACGGCCGAGCGCCTGACTGGGGAAGGCGGTCTCCTGGAAGTGATCGAAGATCACGTCGTCGGGCGTGTCCGCCACCTGCCCGATTTCCTGCAGGACGACCGCACGCTCGCGGGTCAGTTCGGTCTCGTCGAACACCGGATACTGCACGATGTCCGAAACCAGGTCGAGCGCCAGCGGCAGGTGTTCCGCCAAGACCTTCGCATGAAAGGCCGTCGACTCGCGCCCCGTATAGGCATTGAGGTAGCCGCCCACCGCCTCGATCTCCTGGGCAATGTCCCGCGCAGAACGCCGCTCGGTGCCCTTGAAGACCATGTGTTCCAGGAAATGCGCGACGCCGTTCAACTCGGCGCGCTCGTGCCGAGTGCCGACCCGCACCCAGGCCCCCAGCGAGACGGTCTCCACAGAGTCCATCCGGTCGGTCGCAATCGTCAGGCCGTCGGCCAGGCGGGTCACCTCGACGGTCATGCCGCACCCGCCGCCTCGGCCGCCGGCCGACCATGACGGCGGACATGGGCCGTGACGGCCGCCAGGTCGTTGGACAGCACGCTCAGGCGCTCCTCCAAATCGAACAGACCCGCCAGACGCGGCGGCATGGCGGGCCGCAGGCCGCATGCCCGTTCGACGGCGTCGGGAAACTTGGCCGGATGCGCGGTGGCCAGCGCCACCACCGGGGTTTCCGGGTCGGTCCGCTTGGCACGGGCGGCGGCCACACCGATGGCGCTGTGCGGATCGATCAGTTCGCCCGTCGCCCGGTAGAGGCGGGCCATCTCCGCCACGGTTTCCTCGTCGCTCAAGCGATGGCCCTCGAATTCCGCCTGCGCAGCCCGCCAGGCGACCCCATCCAGGTTCACGCTGCCGGTCTCGCGGAACTGCCGGAGGATCTCAGCCACCCGCTTCCCGTCCCGCTCATAGAGCTCGAACAGCAGGCGCTCGAAATTGCTGGAAACCTGAATGTCCATGGCCGGCGACAGCGTCGGCTCGACCTCGGCGATGGACATGACCCCCGTCGCGAAGGTGCGGGCCAGAATGTCGTTGGCGTTGGAGCCGACGAAGAAGCGGCGCACCGGCAGGCCCATGCGACGCGCCGCATAGCCGGCAAAGACGTTGCCGAAGTTGCCGCTCGGCACCGCGAACGAGACCTCGCGCTCCGGGGCGCCCAGGGCCGCCGCCGCGGCGAAGTAATAGACGGTCTGCATCAGGATGCGGGCCCAGTTGATCGAGTTGACGGCCGAAAAGTTCAGCTCGGCGCGCAGGGCCTCGTCGGCGAACATGGCCTTCACCAGGTCCTGGCAGTCGTCGAAGGTGCCCTCGATGGCGATGTTGTGGACATTGGCCGAAGGCACGGTCGTCATCTGCCGGCGCTGCACCTCCGAGATGCGGCCGTGGGGGTGCAGGATGAAGATGTCGATCTGGGCCCGGTCGCGGCAGGCCTCGATGGCGGCCGCGCCGGTGTCGCCGGAGGTGGCGCCGATGATCGTGACGTGTTCGGCGCGGCGGCTCAGCACAAAGTCGAACAGGTGGCCGACCACCTGCAGGGCATAGTCCTTGAAGGCGAACGTCGGCCCGTGAAACAGCTCCTGTAGCCAGAGGGCCGGCTCGAGCTGGGTGAGCGGCGCCACCGCGGGGTGGTCGAATTCCGCGTAGGCCGCCGTGAAGATGGCCTTTAGGTCGTCATCGGGGATCGACGCGCCGACGAACGGCCGGGCGATGCGCAAGGCCAGCTCCGCGTAATCGAGCCCGGCCAAGTCACGAATCGCCTCCGGCGCAAGCCGGGGCCAGCTTTCCGGCACGTAGAGGCCGCCGTCACGGGCCAAACCCGCCAGCAAAACCTCTTCGAAATCGAGCGTCGGGGCGGCGCCCCGTGTGGAGACGTACTTCATCCGCGCCTGTCGTCCTTTAGGCCCGACACTCTATCCACCGCCCCCCGGCTGCTGCAAGGACGCGGCCCGCTTAGGCGGCCAGATAGCGGGCCGCGAGGTGGGCCTTGAAGACCGCCGGGTCGAGCGTCCGGCCGGTGGCCGCCGTCAGCAGCTCGTCGGTGCTGAGCAGAGAGCCCTGGGCGTGGACATTTTGCCTGAGCCAGGTCATGAGCGGGGCAAAGTCGCCGCGCCCGATGGCCGCCGGAATGTCCGGCACCGCGGCCAGCGCCGCCGCATAGAGCTGCGCCGCCGTCATCGCCCCCAGGGTATAGGTCGGGAAATAGCCCCAGGCGCCGTCGAACCAATGGATGTCCTGCAGGCAGCCGCTGGCATCGTCCGGCGGCACCACGCCCAACAGCCCCTCCATGCCCGCATTCCAGGCGGCGGGTAGATCGGGCAGCGGTAGATCGCCCGCCAGCATCGCGCGTTCCAGGCGGCTGCGCAGGATGACGTGCGCGGGATAGGTCACCTCGTCGGCGTCGACCCGGATCAGGCCGCGCTCGACCCTGTGGGTGTGGCGGACCAGGTTCTCGGCCGCCCAGGCCGGTCCGTCGCCGCCGAACGCCTCGCGCAGCAGCGGCGCCGCAAAGGCGATGAATTCGGGGCTGCGGCAGGCCTGCATCTCGACCAGCAAGGATTGGCTTTCGTGCACCGACATCCCGCGCGCCTGGCCGACCGGCTGCAGGCGCCAGTCGGCCGGCAGTCCGCGTTCGTACATCGCATGGCCCGTTTCGTGCAGCACCGCCATGAGCGCCGACATGAACGCCGTCTCGTCGTAGCGCGTGGTGATGCGCACGTCATCCGGCACGCCGCCGCAGAAGGGATGGAGCGAGGTATCCAGCCGGCCATGGGTAAAGTCGAAGCCGATCACACCCATCAGGCGCCGCGCCAGGGCCTCCTGCTTGTCTCGGGCAAACGGCCCATCCAGCGGAAGCGGCGCGCCCCGCGTGGCCTGGGCGGCGAGCACGCGGTCCAGGAAATCCGGCAAGAAGGCGGCGTAGGAGTCGAATATTTCGTCGATACGCGCGACCGACGCGCCCGGCTCGTAGAGATCGAGCAGGGCCTCGTATGGGCTGCAGTCCAGCACCTCGGCCCTGGCGGCGGCGGATTCCCGGACCAGCAACAAGAGCGCCTCCAAGGGCGCCAGAACGCCCTGGAAGTCATCGTTCGCTCGCGCCACGCGCCAGGCCATCTCGCAGCGGCTCTCGGCCTTCGACAGGGCCTCGACCAGATCGGTCGAAAGCGCGGTCTCGTGCCGCCATTGCCGGCGCATCTCCCGCAGGTTGGCCCGCTGCCACCCATCGAGGCCGTCCGCGGCATCGCTCGCTTCCGCGAGCAAGGCTCCCAAATCGGGTGCAGTGATGAATTCGTGGCAGACAACGTCGAGCGCCGCCAGCTGCTCGGTGCGGGCCTCGGCGCCGCCGGCCGGCATCACGGTGGACATGTCCCAGTTAAGCACGCCCGCCGCCTCGCGCAGGGCATAGAGCCGGCGGAAGCGTTGTTCCAGCTGGGCGTAAGCGGTCATTCGGCGTCTCCACCCGGGGTGTTTTGCAGGTGATAAACCACATAAATGACCGCCAGCGCGATGGCCAACGAAAACCAGGTGATCGCGTATTGCAAATGGTCGTTCGGCAGATTGATGCGGGTCTGCCCGCCGATGGGCAGCCCACCGGGATTCTCGGCCGGCCCGGCGTCCAGGTAGATCCCGGCCACCACGCCGGGCAGGCCCGCCGCCGCGGCCATGGCCGGCGGGTCGATCCAGAACCAGAGGTTCTCCGCCGGCAGGTTCTCCGGTTTCATGAATTCGGGGCCCTTCCAACCGTCGGTACGCATCAGGCCCATCAGATCGACGACGCCGGGCAGCTGCCCCTCGGGACGCGTCGCCGGGTCCCTGCGCGCGTCCGGCACCCAGCCGCGGTCGATCAGCAGCGTCCGCCCGTCCTCCAAGGTCATCGGCGTCACCACGTGCAGGCCGACGACGCCCTCGAGCGTGCGTGCCGCCAGGTACATCTCGCGCGCGTGGTGCAGGGTCCCCCGGACCCGGACGGCGTGGAATTCCAGATCGCCCGGGTGGTCGATCACGTCCGGCAGCGCAATTGCCGGCGCCGTGCTGCGCGCCTGGCGTTCGGCGATCAACGCATCCTTCCAATGCAAGCGCTGGACCTGCCAGCTACCCAGTGCGACCAGCGCCGCCA